>CAVFRH010000078.1:0-19736 GCA_963624695.1 bacterium | reverse complement strand
ATAGGGGAATCGAACCCCTGTTTCCGCCGTGAGAGGGCGGCGTCTTAACCGCTTGACCAATTGACCTTGCTTGACTATAGTACCTCGATATAGATGATTTGTCAACACTTTTTTTTAATTTATTTTTTTATTTTCCAAACTGCATCTTTTTCTCAAAGCTTCTCTTGACTCTATGATTATCATATGGTTTAAAATTCATCCACATCTAAAAATTCAAAGGAGAAAAACAAATGACAAACGATGAAAAATGCCAGTTATTGCAGAACAGATTAAATAAACTTGAAAGCAGTGAAAAAGACAATTTCGGTGTTTGCAGAAAAATCCGAAGAAATATCCGCAATCTGAAGAAAAAAGCTGAATAAAGAAAAAGAAGGAACCAAAAGCTCCCGCCTTTCGTTCCTTCTTTTTCACTCAATAATTTTCCCGTGGTACTTTCCGTATATGGGCCGGTCACTTGCCTTTTGAGAAAGAAACTCCTCATCCAGAATCTTATAGCCCTTTTGGGTATGCTCCAGGGCTCCTTCCGTGCAAAAGTCCTTTAAGGCCCGAAATAATCCGTCGTTATTTATGAAATTTTACAGAGATTTTTGTTCGTCTTTCCTATTCCCACTCCGGATATTCGATTTCCATAAGAGTCAGTCCATGCGCAGGGGCTGTCGGGCCTGCTGCTGCCCGGTCTTTCGCTTCTAAAATTTTCTTCATATCCGAAGACTTAAGATTCCCTTTTCCAACCTCAATCAAGGTTCCGGCAATGATGCGGACCATATTGTAAAGAAAACCGTTTCCGGTAATCTGGAAATAGATCATGTCGTCCTCTTTCCAGACAGATGCTGCGTAAATCGTCCGAACCGTTGTTTTTGCATCATGATTGACAGCACAAAAGCTTTTAAAATCGTGTGGACCTACAAGGCAGGCAGCAGCAGCATTCATTGCCTCCACATCCAGCCTTCCGTGATAAAAAAGACTGTCTGTCCTTCTTGTAGGATCCGGAAACCTGCGATTCAAAATCTTATATTCATAAGTTTTTACCGTCTGGGTAAATCTTGGATGAAAGTCCATAGGAACCTCATAGGACTGCTGAATGCAGATATCATCCGGCAATCTGGAATTTAACCCAAAGGAAAATTTTTCTCCGGGGATTTTCGACTCGGTATCAAAAACCGCCACATTTCCAAGGGCATGTACCCCTGCATCTGTACGGCTGGCCCCTATGGTATGGATTTCCTCTCCCAGCCATTCACTTAAAGCCTTGTCAATCACCTCCTGGATCGAGAGGGCATTGTTCTGAAGCTGCCATCCGCTGTAGTTGCTGCCGTCGTATGCGATTTCCAGAAAAATCCTTCTCATAAGTCCTCCACTGTTAAATTCCCAATATTATTTTTAAAACAATCAATAAAGCAAGATAGGCAAAAAGCAGGATATAAGCCGCAAAGTCCCGCTTTTTATACGCCAAGGGCTTCATATGAGTTCTTCCCTCAGCACCCCGATAGCATCTGGCCTCCATCGCCATTGCCAGGTCGTTTGCCCTGCGAAATGCAGATACAAAAAGCGGAATCAAAAGAGGCAGCAGGGCCTTTGCCTTTTGTATAATGCCTCCGTTTTCAAAGTCTGCTCCCCTTGCCATCTGAGCCTTCATGATCTTGTCTGCCTCTTCTATGAGGATAGGGATAAAACGAAGGGCAATGGACATCATCATCGCCACCTCATGCACAGGTACATGAAGCTTGTTTAATGGGGAAAAGAGGCTTTCCAGTCCGTCTGTAAGCTTGTTTGGTGTTGTTGTCAAAGTCATAATGGAAGCTCCCAGCACCAGATAAACAAAGCGGACTGCCATTGCTGCCGCCGTGCGGACCCCTTCTTTTGTTACGTTCAAAATGCCAAAGCTCCAGATGCTCTCACCCGGTGTCAAAAGCAGATTTAAAACCGCTGTAAAGATCAGCAAAAAGAAGATGGCCTTCAAGCCCTTTACCATAAAGCGGAAAGGAACCTTCGAAAGCAGAATGCTTCCCACAAGAAATGCGGTGCAGATCAGATATCCCCAGCTTTCCACCAGAAAAAGCGAGACTACAAATACCAGTGTTCCAACGAATTTCACTCTTGGATCCAGCTTATGCAAAATGGAATCCGCAGGATAGTACTGCCCAATGGTAATATCCCTTAACATTTTTTTCTATCTCCCAAAGCCCTTATGATTTCCTTCTTTGCTTCCTCTACCGTTATGGCAGAGGTGTCTATTTTCCAGCCTCTTTCCTTCAGCGCATGCATCACATAGGTCACCTGCGGTGCACTAAGGCCCATCTCTTCCAGTTCCTTATAGTGAGAAAAAACCTCCCTGGTCTTTCCGTCAAAGGCCTTTTTCCCCTGGTTCATTACAATGATTCTGTCCACATAGTGTGCCACATCCTCCATGCTGTGAGACACCAGAATCACTGTCATCCCTCTTTCCTCATGAAGCTGTGCCACCATATCCAGAATTTCTTTTTTCCCTTTTGGATCCAGACCGGCAGAGGGCTCATCTAAAACCAACACATCCGGATTCATGGCCAGAACGCCGGCAATTGCCACCCTTCTTTTCTGTCCTCCGGATACCTCCAAGGGGGATTTTTCATAGAGTTCTTCTCCTATCCCTACCTGTGACAATGCCTTCTTTGCTCTTTCTTTGCATTCTTCTTCCCTAAGGCCCTGGTTTTTCGGCCCGAAGGACACATCCTTTAAAATGCTTTCCTCAAAAAGCTGATACTCCGGATACTGAAATACAAGACCTACATGAAAACGAAGCTGTCTGCGATCATACCCATCTGCCCAGATGTCCTCTCCCTGAAAGAAAACCTTTCCGCAAGATGGCTTCATCAATCCGTTTAGATGCTGGATAATGGTTGACTTTCCGCTTCCTGTATGTCCGATAATGCCAAGGAACTCTCCCTGCTCGATTTCCAGGCTGACCTCATCTACCGCCTTTTTTTCGTAGGCAGAGCCCTTTCCGTAAACATAAGAAACATTTTCTAATTTAATTGACATAGAGCATCCACCAACTCCTTCGTTGTAAGTACAGGCTCGCAGATATCAAGTCCAGTCTTTTTCAGCTCATGACCAAGTGCCGTCACCTGGGGAACATCAAGTCCGATTGCCTGCAGCTCTTCTACCCTGGAAAAGACCTCTCTGGGACTGCCGGATAAAAAGATTTTTCCCTTTTCCATTACGAATATCTTATCTGCATCCGTAATCTCCTCCATATAGTGAGTGATCAGAATAATGGTTATGTGCTGCTGCCGGTTGAGCTGACGCAGCGCATCCAATACTTCCTTTCGCCCTAAAGGATCCAGCATAGCGGTAGGCTCATCCAAAATAATGCACCTTGGCTGCATGGCCATAACACCGGCAATGGCAACCCTTTGCTTCTGCCCACCGGAAAGCTTGTTTGGAGAATGCTCCCGGTAGGCACTCATTCCGGTAATCTCCAAAGCGCGGTCTACTCTCTTCCAGATTTCTTCTGTAGGGACTCCCAGGTTTTCCGGTCCAAAGGCTATGTCCTCTTCCACCACAGAGGCAATGATCTGATTGTCCGGATTTTGAAACACCATGCCGGCATTTTGACGAATGTCCCAAAGTCTGCTCTGATCCTTTGTATCCATTCCCTTCAGCCAGACGGTTCCCTCTGTTGGCGTAAGCAGGGCATTGATATGCTTGGCCAGAGTCGATTTGCCACAGCCATTGTGACCGATTACGGCTATAAACTGACCTTCCTCCACCTGCATATCTACCCCGTTTACTGCATGAGTTATGACCGGTTCCTGCCCTTCTTCATTGTATTGCTGATAATCGTAGTGCAGATTTTCTGTTTTCAGCATTGACATCGTCCTGTATTAAAGCTCTTCTTCAGAGTCTTCCTCCTCTTTTTCGCTTTCCTGTTCCATAAGGCTTTCGATCAATTCCCAGATTTCTTCCCTTCCCTGCTTTGTATCTGCAGAAAAAGGATATATTTTTTCTTCCTTAGGGATTTCCAGTGTACGCCTAATTAAAGCTGTCTGCTTTTGTAGCTGACTTCTTTTAATCTTGTCCAGCTTTGTAGCAATCACGATTGGCTCAAAGCCCTGGCTTTTGATCCAGTCGTACATCAGTCTGTCATTTTCCGAGGGCTCATGCCGGATATCGATCAGCAAAAATACTGCCCTCAGATTTTTAGAGCTGTAAAGATAACGCTCGATCATCTTTCCCCATTTGGCCTTTACCTGTACGGATGCATTTGCATAGCCGTATCCCGGAAGATCTACCAGGTAAAACTCTTTATTGATATGATAAAAATTTATGGTCTGCGTCTTTCCAGGCTGAGAGCTGGTTCTGGCCAGACTTTTGCGGTTCATCAGCGCATTGATCAAAGAGGATTTTCCTACATTTGATTTTCCTGCAAAAGCCACCTCAAACTGCCCTGTTTCCGGAAGCTTACTTGTAACACCGCAGACAATGTCCAAAGCTGCATCCTTTACTATCATTTCACAAATGCCTCTTTCGTAACCTGATTCATAGTTTCCACAAAGACGATATTCATGTCTCCGATGATTTCCTCTGACAGCTCTGCCACATCACTGCGGTTTTCCTCCGGTACCAGCACCTTGTGCATGCCGGCCTTTCTTGCTGCTAAAAGCTTCTCTTTCAATCCTCCGATCGGCAAAACTCTGCCGCGCAGGGTTATCTCTCCTGTCATTGCCACATCTGCATACACCGGTATATTGCTGATGGCGGAAAGCATAGCGGTTGCCATTGTAATTCCGGCAGATGGGCCATCCTTTGGAACAGCGCCCTCCGGGATATGGATATGGATGTCATTTTTGGTAAAGAATTCATCCGGAATATTGTATTTCTTTGCGACGGAGCGAATGTAACTGATTCCGGCCATTGCGGATTCCTTCATGACATCTCCCAGCTGACCGGTAAGGCGAAGCTCGCCTTTGCCGCTCATTACATTCACTTCGATCTGCAAGGTATCGCCGCCCACGCTGGTCCAAGCCAGTCCGCGCACAATGCCGACCTCCGGCTTCTGGTTTGCCTTCTGGAAAGAAAATCTCTTTTTGCCCAAAAAGTCCTGCAGATTATTTACCGAAACAGATACTTTCTTCTTGCCCTCTTCCTTCATCATAAGGGCTGCCTTTCTGCAGATCTTTCCGATCAGGCGCTCCAGCTGACGAACACCAGCTTCTTTTGTGTAGCCGCTTACAAGCTCTTCCAAAGCCTTGTCTGAAATGGAAAGCTCTTTTTTCGCAAGTCCATGTGCTTCCATCTGCTTTGGAATCAAATGTTCCTTTGCGATATGCTGCTTTTCATTTTCCGTATAGCTGCTGACCTCGATCAGCTCCATACGGTCTAAAAGAGGTCTTGGAATGCTTGCTGCATCATTTGCAGTTGCAATGAAAAGCACCTCTGAAAGATCGATTGGAATTTCCACATAATGATCTGAGAAGCGTACATTCTGCTCCGGATCCAGCACCTCCAAAAGTGCAGATGCCGTATCTCCCCTGTAGTCTGCTCCTGCCTTATCGATCTCGTCCAAAAGGAAAAGCGGGTTCTTCACGCCTGCCTGGCGCATTCCCTCTGCAATCCGGCCCGGCATTGCTCCAATGTAAGTTCTTCTGTGACCACGGATTTCTGCCTCATCCTTTATTCCTCCAAGACTCATACGGATATATTTTTTATCCAGAGCTCTTGCAATGGACTTGGCAATGGAGGTCTTACCTGTTCCGGGCGGTCCAACTAAGCACAAAATAGGACTGTCTCCCTTTTTCTTCAGGCTTCTTACTGCAAGGAATTCCAATACCCTTTCCTTAATCTTCTCCATTCCGTAATGATCCTCTTCCAGAATTGCTCTTGCCCTGGAAATGTCCTCATTGTCTACGGATTTTTTGTCCCATGGAAGGGCAAGAAGGGTTTCCACATAGCTGCGGATCACGCCTCCTTCTGCAGGATTGTTTGCTCCAAGACTGGAAAGCCGTCCTACTTCTTTTAAGATTTTATCTTTTACATCCTTTGGAGCCTGAAGATCCTCTGCTTTTTTCCTGTATTCATCCAGCTGGCTTTCGGAGTCATCGTCTCCCAGCTCCTCTCGAATGATTTTGATCTGCTCTCTTAAAATATACTCTCTTTGATTTTTGTCCAGCTTTTCCTTGATCTTTTCCTGCAGATCCTTACGGATTTCAAATATATTTACTTCTTTTGCAAGCATTTCTGAAAGCAGCTGGTATCTTTGCTCCAGGTCCACTGCCTCAAGAAGCTCCTGCTCCTGTTTCAGCTCACAGGGAATCTGTACAATGATCTGATTTACAAGATGCTCAACACTGTCGATCTCCAGAATCTGGGCAGTCAGTTCCTTGCTAAGCTTCATGCCTGCATTGGAATACTCTAAAAAGAGCTCCTTTAAAGAACGCAGCTTTGCCTCTTTTTCTTCTTCGGACTCAAACTCCATGTGACCGTCATAGTAGGGCATAACATCCGCCTCCAGATAAGGGTCTGTCATGTTGAATTCCAAAAGTCTAGCTCTTGTGCTTCCCTCTACTAAAACCCGGATCAAATTGTTTGGAAGCTTGATCACTTGTTTTATGGTCCCTATGGTTCCAATCTGGTAAAGATCGTCTATATCCGGCTCTTCTTCGTTTATGTCTTTCTGAGCCACCAGAAAGATTTCCTGATCCTGAAGCATTGCCTTTTCCACCGCCTTAATGGAACGGCTTCGGCTTACATCAAAATGCATTATCATATCCGGCATAACCAGTGTCCCGCGCAGAGCCACTGCCGGCATTCTTCTCAATAACTCTGTCATACCTCTTCCTTTTTTTCCGATACAGCAGCTTCCTCGCTTTTTCTTGCCTTTCTCTTCCGTTTCAGAACAGGCTTTTCGCTTCCTTCCACTGCTTCCTTTGTAATTTCACAGCCGACAACACCCTCATCGGAAGGAGTTTCAAACATTACATCCATCATTGTGCTTTCCATAATTGCACGAAGTCCTCTGGCACCTGTCTTTCTCTCCACTGCCTTTTTCGCAATGGCCAGAAGTGCTTCCTCCTGGAAGGTCAGCTTCACACCATCCAGCTCAAACAGCTTCGTATACTGCTTTACAAGGCTGTTTTTCGGCTCTGTAAGAATCTGCATTAACGCTTTTTCATCTACCGCATCCAAACTGACAATGACCGGAACACGACCGATAAACTCAGGGATCAAACCAAACTTAATCAAATCCTCCGGCATTACATCCTTCAGGATCTCTCCTACATTTTCCTTGTCGATCTCTCCCAAGTCTGCATTAAAGCCCATGGATTTGGTGTCCTTGCGGCGCATAATGATCCGCTCCAGTCCCTCGAAAGCTCCACCACAGATAAAAAGGATGTTGCTGGTATCGATCTGGATAAATTCCTGCTGAGGATGCTTTCTTCCTCCCTTAGGTGGAACATTTGCAACTGTTCCCTCTAAGATTTTCAAGAGAGCCTGCTGTACACCTTCACCGGATACATCTCTGGTAATAGATGCATTTTCAGACTTTCTTGTGATCTTGTCGATCTCATCGATGTAGATGATTCCCTTCTGTGCTCTCTCGATGTCATAGTCCGCTGCCTGGATCAGTCTTAAAAGAATGTTTTCTACATCCTCTCCTACATAACCTGCTTCTGTCAGATTTGTTGCATCTGTAATGGCAAAGGGAACATTCAAGGTTCTTGCCAGGGTCTGTGCCAGAAGTGTTTTTCCGGATCCGGTAGGTCCCAGCATTAAGATGTTGCTCTTCTGCAGCTCCACATCGGATGACGAAGCGGAAAGAATTCTCTTGTAATGATTGTAAACTGCCACAGAGAGGGTTTTCTTAGCTTCCTCCTGACCGATTACATATTCATCCAGTACAGCTTTGATCTCCTTTGGGCGCATCAGCTGTATATCCGGATTTTCCATTCCTTCTTCCGGGTCAAACTCTTCCTCGTCAATGATCTCCCGACAAAGCTCAACACACTCATTGCATATAAACAGTCCTTCCGGACCTGCAATCATTTTCTGTACCTGACCTTCTGCTTTTCCGCAAAAAGAGCATCTGGCCACAGATATACCTTTACCGCTCATTGTTTTCTCCAATCTCTTAATTTTTTATGCTGAAAACCTGCCACCGGCAGCTTTCCTTGCATACTTTGGTATACAGAGGACTTGCCACCGGCAAATCTCCTACATACTTTGGTATGTAAAAAAGGGTGCATCAAGCTGAAGTATGCACACTTCATTGAAGCACCCCTGTACTAAATCATCTTTTTGTGATAACCGCATCGATCAGACCGTAAGCTTTTGCCTCTTCGGCTGACATGTAATTATCTCTTTCTGTGTCAATTTCCACCCGCTCCAAGGGCTGTCCTGTGTTTTCTGACAGGATTTCATTGAGTTTTTTACGAATCCGTAAAATCTGCTCTGCTACGATCTTAATTTCCGTAGCCTGTCCCTGTGCTCCGCCAGAAGGCTGATGAATCATAATCTCTGCATTTGGCAGGGCAAGCCTTTTTCCCTTTGCACCGCCTGCAAGAAGAAATGCTCCCATGCTTGCTGCCATTCCGATACAGATTGTGGACACATCACACTTAATGTACTGCATGGTATCGTAAATAGCCATTCCTGCGGTAACAGATCCACCCGGACTGTTGATATACAGGTGAATGTCTTTGTTTGGATCCTCGGCCTCAAGGAAAAGAAGCTGTGCAACTACCAGAGAGGCTGTTACGTCGTTTACTTCCTCACCAAGGAAAATGATCCGGTCTTTCAAAAGCCTTGAATAGATATCGTAGCTTCTTTCGCCGCTTCCTGTCTGCTCTATAACGTATGGCACCAGACTCATATTGTACTCCTTTTACCGCTTCAAACGGATTACTCTGCTTTTGCTGCTTCCTCAGCTTTTTCAGTCTCTACTGCGCTCTCGCCAACCAGCTCAGCTGCAAGCTGTGTTCTGATCTCGTCTTTGTACTGCTCCAGATAGTCACCGGAGAAGATCTCTTTGAGTTTGTCCAGCTCCATGTTGTAAGCCTTTGCCATCTCTGCAAGGTTCTCATCCAGCTTCTCGTCTGTTACTTCTACATTTTCCAGCTCAGCGATCTTGTCCAGAACGAACTGAGTACGAAGCTGACGCTCTGCTTCCGGCTTCATTGGCTCTTTTGCCTGCTGTGCAGTCTGTCCGGTCATTGTCAGGTACTGATTCATATCAAGTCCCTGTGCTCTGTACTGGTTTGCAATATTTTCAAACATTCTGTCTGTCTGCTCGTCGATAAGGATCTGCGGAAGCTCCATCTGCGCATTTTCAACTGCCTTTGTAAGAGCAAGATTAATGCGAGCCTGCTTTGCAGCCTTCTCTTTCTGCTCTGTAAGTTTTGTCTTTACATCCTCTTTGTACTCTGCAAGTGTGTCGAATTCAGATACATCCTGAGCAAAATCGTCGTCAAGCTCCGGAAGCTCTTTTACTTCGATCTTATTTACCTTGCAATGGAATACAGCTTCTTTTCCTTTGAGATCTTCTGCATGATAGTCCTCCGGGAAGCTAACTACTACGTCTTTTTCTTCTCCTGTAGAAACACCTACCAGCTGCTCCTCAAATCCCGGAATAAACTGTCCTGATCCGAGCTCAAGGTTGTGTCCCTGGGCAGCTCCGCCTGCAAATGCAACACCGTCGATCTTTCCTTCGTAGTCAATGTTTACGATGTCGCCCATCTGTGCTGCTCTGTCTTCAACAGTAACTGTTCTGCTGTTTTTTTCCTGCTCTTTTTTCAGCTCAGCTTCTACTTCTTCCTCGCTTACTTCTCTTGACTGTACCGGGATCTCGATCTCTTTGTACTGTCCAAGAGTTACTTCCGGTGTTACAGCTACAAGAGCTGTGAAGATGAATTCTTTTCCTTTTTCAATCTGTGTAATATCGATTTCCGGACGAGTTAAAATGTCGAGTCCGCTCTCCTTTGCTGCCTGCGGATAGTTTTCCTGAAGGAGAATGTTTGCTGCTTCCTCATAGAATACAGCAGATCCGTACATTTTCTCGATAACCTGTTTCGGAACTTTGCCCTTACGGAATCCCGGGATAGCAAAATTCTTTTTCTGCTTTGTATATGCAGTCTGAATTGCCTTGTCCAGTTCCTCTGCTGCTACAGTAATGGTAAGTTTAGCTGTATTCTTCTCTAAATTTTCAACCTGAACGCTCATTCTTAATTCGTCCTCCTCTTTATATTCACTTTCGTACTTTTTCTTTCGCAATGTATTTAAACCTGTAAAACAGGACAGACTTCCACCATCGCAATCATTGCAAGATTATAACACGCTGATTTTTAATATGCAAGTAACTTTTCCGGCCATTTTACCGGACTGCTTCGTAAAGCTTTTTCATGTCCATATCTTCTAAATTTATGCAGTATTTATAAAAGCTTACTTTCTTTTCCATATTTTTGAGCAAAGCAAGGGTTTTCGCCATTTTCAAAGGGTTTTGCGGCCTATAGGTTTGCTGCAAAAGCCTCGGAAATGCACTGGAAAACTCTATTTTCTGCAAGGAACTTTTTTCTGCCCGCTCCAGCAATATAATGCCCGAAAGGGGCAAACATATATTGGTATTTAGTTTTTCTTTTCCGCACCAGGGTGTGCCGCAGGCATATACTTCCTTTTCTTTTATCTTTAAGAGCGGTTTGTCTCCGTTTACTACAATAGAATTTTCAATTTGCCGAACCCATTCCATTGACCGGGTCGTTTTTCCCACTCCGCTTGCTGCTGTGAACATATAGGCTCTTCCATTTGTCGCAACAACCGAGCCATGCATCAGAAAAATCGAATGCTCCAGCAGCTCCTCTGCAATCGAGCGATACACTGCCAATACCTCCAGCTGTTCCTCGGAAGCTTTTTTCTCCTGCACATCCTTTTTTCTTTCCTGTTCGATTGATTCCTCTGTGCTTGTTATATACAGATCTGCTTTTTCGACTCTCTCACAGATATAATCCCTGCACATTTCTTCTACTGTCCTGTAAAAAGAATTTATCTCTATTTTTTTCCCTGCTAATTCTATCTGAAAGTTTGTCATCCTGTCTTAAAAACACTCCTATTTCCTGCATTCTACCTTACAATTCTTTTTATAACATGCGATACCGTATTTAATGACGCTCTTCATACCATCATCGATCAGTCTGGCCTCGTAGTCCTTTTCCTCGATCTGACTTAAAGCCTGTTTGCAGGCTTCCTCCAGCTTTCCTCTTTCAGCATATTTCAGCTCGATCACCACGCCGATCCTTCCCTTAGGGATTTCGATTAAAATGTCACTATAGCCTATGCCAGACTCCGCATTGGAAAGCACCAGCCAGCTTTCCTTGTATGCAAGAAGACCCAGCAAAATTCCATGATAAAAATTTTCTTTTCTGGAAGATGCTGTATCTCTGATGCTGATGGTCTTCCAAAGATAATCTCCGAACAGCTCCTCTATTTTCTCTGCATCCTTATTTGGAAAGGCATCGCAAAACTCAGAAAGCATAGAGGCGTCTTCCCTGATTTCTTCCTTAAACCACTCCCGAATCTGGCTGATGAAAAGATTTCTCACCTCTCTGTTTGGAATGACAAGACGCAGTCTGTTTTCTTCCACGCGGCCTCTGTGGGTTAAATATCCCGTTGTAAAAAGTACACTCCAGAGATTGTCTATGCTCTTGTCTATTTCATTGTAGGTCAGCTCTTGATGGATTTCTTTTTCAATCTCTTCTCCGGCAATGAGACTTTCGATGTCTTTTCTGGTCTGGGCATCTGCCTTGTCAATAAATCTTCGAACGATGGCATTGCCGCTGGTATTAGCCCAGTAATTTTCCGGATAAGCATTGGGTTCTGTAATTAATTTTTTGCAATATCGTATGACATCCCAGGGGCAATACACGCTATTGTTTCCGAAAAGATATCCATTGTACCATTCCTTTATTTCATCATAATGGTCAGTCAGATCATAGTATTCCAGCATTTCTCTTACTTCAGTATCCGTAAATCCGAAGTATTCATCATACTGGGCATTTAAAACCGATAATACATCAAAATTGTTGAGTCCTGTAAAGATGCTCTCCTTTGCAATTCGAAGACAGCCGGTCAGCACTGCAAACTGTAGGTATGGATTAGTCTTTAAGGCATTTCCAAAAAGAGTTCGGATCAGCAAGACCATTTCATTGTAAAAACCATACTGAAAAGCCTTATCGAGGGGCACATCGTATTCATCCAACAGGATAACCGTTTTCTGACCATAGTGCTTGTACAAAAGTTCTGATAGGGTCTGCAGTGATAAAGCCAGACTTTTTTCGTCCATTGTACACCTGCCATTTTGTCTCGAGATCATAGCCTTGTAAATGCCCTTATCCTCTTCCGACAATTTATCGCTGTCCAGCAAAAAACGAAAACGCATTGCCTCCTTGGATATTAACTCCATACAGCAGTATCTGGCATCTTCAAAGCTGCGACCCTCCATGCCCTTAAGGGAAAGAAATATTACTGGGAACTTTCCCATATACTGCTGGCAAAGCTCTTTTTCCTCGGAAATTTTAAGGCCATTGAACAGCTTCGGATCTGTTCCGATCTCAAAGAACGCCTTCAGCATGCTCATATTCAAGGACTTTCCAAATCGCCTTGGACGGGTAAAGAGATTCACCTCGCTCCAGTTTCTCAAAAGGCTTGCGATCATAGCCGTCTTGTCTACATAGTAAAAGTCATTGCTTATTAACTTTTCAAAAATATCGATCCCAACCGGAAGCTTCTTTTTATCCGCCATCTCGCCACCTCCCAGAAATATATCCTGCCGTACTCATAATACGAATTATATCGTCTTGCAACATTTTTTTCTACACTTTCAGCATTGTACCATATTACATTGTAAAAGCAGTAGTGCTCATTGTAGCTATGTTTTGCTTATGTATCCTTTAAACGCTTCATTCTTGACATCCCCCTTCCCATCATTTATGATGTTTATTGTATCCGATATTTGTGTGTTACATCGTTTTATGTCGTTTTAAATGACATTTTTAACCCATGGAGAATCAAAGCATGAAGAAATTTTCAACTACAAAATTAGTTCATACGATAATACGAAAAAGAAAAGCGAAAGGTCTGACCCAGGCCCAGCTTTCAGAGGTTACCGGCATCAACCGCGGTATGTTAAGCCGCCTGGAGGGTGCAAGCTATGTTCCATCTATCGAACAGCTGCAAACCCTTGCCGAAACCCTGGACTTTGAGATCACGGATCTTTTCGAAGAGGAGACCGCACCTGCTCCCAAAAGAAGTATTTCCAGAAAATACAATATTGCCGTTGCCGGCACCGGATATGTCGGACTTTCCATGGCCATATTGCTGTCTCAGCACAATCATGTAAGTGCGGTAGACATTATCCCTGAAAAGGTTGATCGAATCAATCAGAAGAAATCTCCGATTCAGGATGACTATATCGAAAAATATCTGGCAGAGAAGGATCTTGATCTGACTGCTACACTGGATTCTGAGACTGCCTACAAAACCGCCGACTTTGTCATTATCGCAGCTCCCACCAACTACGACAGCAAACTGAACTTCTTCGACTGCTCCGCCGTGGAAAATGTCATCGAGCTTGTACTGAAAATCAATCCAAAGGCCACCATGATCATTAAATCAACGGTTCCTGTCGGATATACGGCATCCGTCCGCAAAAAATACAACACAGAAAACATTATATTCAGCCCGGAATTTCTTCGGGAATCAAAGGCACTTTACGACAACCTCTACCCTTCCCGCATCATTGTATCCTGCGATGAAGCTTCAAAAGAAAAAGCAGAAACTTTCGCTGCCCTTCTGAAGCAGGGGGCCATCAAGGAAGATATCGATACTCTCTTTATGGGCTTCACCGAGGCCGAGGCTGTAAAGCTCTTTGCCAACACCTATCTGGCTCTTCGTGTTTCTTACTTCAATGAACTGGATACCTATGCAGAGACCAAGGGCTTAAATACGAAGGAGATCATCGAGGGTGTCTGCCTTGACCCAAGAATCGGCAGCCACTACAACAATCCAAGCTTTGGCTACGGCGGCTACTGCCTGCCAAAGGACACAAAGCAGCTGCTGGCGAACTTCAACGATGTTCCTCAAAATATGATCACTGCCATTGTGGAGAGCAACCGGACCAGGAAGGACTTTATTGCGGATCAGGTGTTGAATATGGCGGGATACTATGATTATTCAAATCAGAATAATTATACACCTGATCAGGAAACGTCATGTGTAATCGGTGTCTATCGGCTCACTATGAAATCAAACTCCGATAATTTCCGTCAAAGCAGTATCCAGGGTGTCATGAAGCGCATTAAAGCCAAAGGAGCCACCATTATCATCTATGAACCCACCCTAACAGATGGAACAACCTTCTTTGGCTCTGCTGTCGTAAACAATTTGAAAAAATTCAAAAAAATGAGCCAGGCGATCATTGCCAATCGCTATGACTCATGTCTTGATGATGTAAAAGAAAGAGTTTATACACGGGATATATTTAAAAGAGATTGAAGCTTCACACCTATCATGCATCCGAGCATGCAGCCTAGGCTATTGTGCAATATATCATCTAGTTCAAAAAGTCCTGTGCAGGTTGCCAACTGCAAAAGCTCTATGGTCAGTGAGATGACAAAACCCATTATTAGACCTTTATACAAGAACACTTTCTTGTTCCGTATGATGGGAAGCAGTACTCCAAGCGGTGTCAGCATGAAAATGTTCAGAATCACCTCACTGATCATTTTCGTATTTCCAAAGTATATTTCTGCATAAGACCAGAAGAGCCTTAGCTCATATTTTCGTCTGCCCGTTTTCCTTCCGAACACGGTAAGCACAAAAACAAGAGCTATATATGCTGCAAATAAAACGATGGCTACTGCCTGTGATTTTCTGATTTTTCCCCCTTTATACAAAAAAAGAGAAAGTAGAATTGCTCCCAAGGTAATGACCAAAATTCCGATTACTCCGTTCCAGGAATATACATACCCGTATCTTGTTAAAAGTTTATATATATTCAATCAACCGCTCCCAAAATCAGACCTTTTCACCGAATGTATCCGGATGATTCGGATCAAAAATCTCATTGCAAGTCATAACCGTTACAAGATCCTCTGTATCCGAAAGATTAATGATGTTGTGCGTCCAACCCGGAATCATGTAAATCGCTTCGATTTTCTCTCCGCTGACTTCAAACTCCACCATTTCTCCGGTGTTGATATTTCGTTCCTGAATGAGTCCATGTCCATGAACGACAATAAACTGCTCCCACTTAGAGTTGTGCCAATGCTGTCCCTTCGTAATGCCAGGCTTTGAAATATTAATGCTCACCTGTCCGCAATCTTTTGTGTGTACAAGTTCCGTAAAAGAGCCCCTGTCATCGCAATTCATCTTCATGGCATACTTGAACTTTTCTGCTGGAAGATAGGTCAAATATAAAGAAAAAAGCTTCTTCGCAAAGGATCCTTCCGGCATCTTCGGCATCATCAAAGAAAGCGGCTGACTTTTAAACTCCTGCAATAAATCCACGATTTCGCCAAGTGTAGCCTTATGGGTCACCGGCACACAGCAATATCTTCCATTTTCTTTCAATACGGTTTCCACACCATCAAACTCACAGTGCTGTTCCCTGCCTTCTAAAAGGTCAAACATCCCCTCCACAAGGTCATCAATATAAAGGACCTCCAACTCTGTGCTTCTGTCATTTACCGTAAACTCCTCATCGTTGGCAACTGCCCAGCAAAAGGTTGAAATTGCACTGTTGTACTTTGGCTTGCTGTGTCCCATCAGATTCACGAAACGATAAACATAAACCGATGCGCCTGTTTCTTTCCCATAGGAAAAGAAAAGCTCCTCGCCTGCCTTCTTGCTTCTTCCATATTCCGAATTTCCAAAGCGTCCTGCCAAAGTTGCCTGTACGGAGGAAGAGAGCATGATTGCTGCTTTATTTTCATGCTTTTTCAGCGTATCCAGCAGTTCCGATGCAAAGCCAAAATTTCCCTTCATAAAATCCTCTGGATTCTTTGGTCTGTTTACCCCGGCAAGATTGAAGACAAAATCCGCTTTTTCACAGTACTCCTCCAGTTCTTCCTTTGTGGAGTCTACATCATACTCATAAATCTCATCAATTTTAATATTGGGCCTTGTTCGGTTTTTGTTGTCTCTGATATTTTTAAGATTATTGCAAAGAGCCGTTCCAACCATTCCCTTTGCTCCGGTAACCAGTATATTCATTTTTTCTTAGTTTGAATCCTTTCTCCACACCATCTTGTTCACAACATTTACATAGCCCTGAATAATGCGAACCACCTTCATGGATACGGTCTCATCCATATAGTCCGGACAAGGCTTTCCTAAAATTCCCTTCTGCTTCATGTCGATTGCCATCTCTGTTGCATTTAACAGCTCCTTTGTGGTAATTCCGGCAAGAATGAAATCCCCGGCCTCCAAAGCCTCCGGTCGCTCCGTAGAAGTGCGTATGCAGACTGCCGCAATCGGATGTCCAATCGATAAATAAAAGCTGCTCTCCTCCGGAAGAGTGCCACTGTCACTGACAATAGCCAGTGCATTCATCTGAAGACAATTGTAATCATTAAAGCCAAGTGGTTCATTTACCCGAACCCTTGGATCTAACTGAAATCTGCTCTTTTCCAGACGATTTCTAGAGCGTGGATGGCAGGAATACAAAATCGGCATATCATACTTTTCCGCCAGAGCATTTATTGCGGTAAAAAGACTGACAAAATTCTTCTCTGTATCAATATTTTCCTCTCTATGTGCAGAAAGCAAAATATATTTGTCCTTCTCAAGACCAAATCGTTTCAGTACATCCGAAGCCTCTATCTTTTCAAGATTTCCACGAAGTACCTCGGCCATCGGAGAACCGGTCATATAGGTTCTCTCCTTCGGGAGTCCGGTATCTGCAAGATATTTGCGGGCAAATTCTGAATAGCAAAGATTTACATCTGAAATCACATCTACAATTCTTCGATTTGTCTCCTCCGGAAGACACTCATCCTTGCAGCGGTTTCCTGCTTCCATATGGAACAGCGGAATATGAAGTCTCTTTGCTGAAATAGCAGATAAACAGCTGTTTGTGTCTCCTAATACCAAATAGCCATCCGGCTGCAGCTCTGCCAAAAGCTCGTAGCTCCTTGCCATAATATTTCCGCAGGTTACACCCAAATTGTCTCCTACTACCGGTACCAGGATGTCCGGTCCAAACTCCCCGAAGCTGTTTCTCAGCTCAAAGTCCTCCCAGAAGACGGTCGACAGATTGCGGTCCCAGTTCTGATTGTAATAAATAACACAGGTATCAAAATACTCTCTGCATCGTCTGATCACCGCCGCAAGACGGATAATCTCCGGTCTGGTACCAAGACCAATGCAAAGCTTTGTTTTTCCATTGTTTTTCCATTTAAAATTATGTTCCATTTTTTAAACTCCATACTGTTTCTTTAAAGTTTAAGCTTCCTCATGTCCGTTGTTTCACAATCCCCATTGCCGATATAGCTCTTCTCTTTTACGTATTACCTCGCTGCTTACAATTGTTTTACTCAGCCTCTTTTTTTTATCTTTCTCTCTGCTCTTTAAAGCAATTCTATAAATCCATGCAATGGGCAGCAAAAAAGGCTTTCCATCAATGAAGGCGTATTCCGCTTCTTTGCGCAAAATCCGATAAGGCAAAAACAACTTCTTTACAGTTGCCTTCCACATCCCGATGTTTCCCTCTTTTCGGTGCAAATTTACTGCAGAGCTTCCGGTATTTTCTTCATTATTGAAGCCAAATACTCCATCTTTAAAAATCTTGATGGTAGACAGTTCAAAAACCTCATCCGAAATTTCAGCCATTTGCAGCGGAGTCTTTGTTCCAAACCAACGATTGCAAAAGCTTAAAACCGCTCTCAAAAAAGAAAGCAACTCTATTTCATCTGCCTTCTCTTCGATCCACTTCCAATCCAAATCTGCGTACCTTGCCAAAACAGCAATGTCCATGAAATGCCGAAATCCCACACCTTCATTCATAAAGTGCTTTCGAATGTGGGCAATCAAAAACAAAAAATGGAAGTTCTGATTCAAATGATTGTCTTTCACATAAGGCCAGAAATCATTAAAAAAAGCCTCCTGCTTCGAATTATTTACCATTTCCGTATAAATTAGCCGATCGTGAAGCTCAAATTCCATCCTATTCTTGTAATACTGCCATTCCCGCCTTGGATTCTTCGCACAATTCACATACCCCTGTGACTGCAAAAGCTCATGCACCTTTTCTCTGTCTTTGGTATGCACCACAATGTCGGTATCTCCCATGGTCCGAAGAAGCGGCTCCGGATAAAGCTTGGCAATGTCTGCCCCCTTCACCGGAAAAATCGGAAAATCCACTTCTTTCATAATCTCTTGAAGCATCTTCTCTCTGTTTGTATTTATATAAATCGCAGAGGAGTAAGCTTTCAAAAACTGCGGCAGCCTCGTCTGATAGTAGATGATTGCAAGGACTTCATGCTTTTTTCCATATTCAGTTAAATAATCGATGTCTAAATTTTTTAATACTTTCGTGCATTTTTCTGCATTTATAAAATCCCGAAGGATTCGAATAAAATACTCCTGCTCAACCGATAGCATTCATGTCCTCTCTGATTAATCCTCTGCCAATCTCTCCTTGATATAAGCAAGCTTCAGCATTGTTTCTTTAATTTCTTCCTTTGTCAAAAGCTTTGTATTGTTGCTGTTAAATTCGGTCAGGGTATTGCGCTTTGCATCGCCTTCTTTAAAATATTTGTCGTAGTTCAAGCCACGATTGTCTGCCGGCACCCGGTAAAAGCCCCCAAGATCAACGGCCTTTGCACACTCTTCGTTGGTAAGCAGGGTTTCATACATTTTCTCTCCATGACGGATGCCGATTACCTTTATGTTCTCTTTCTTTCCGCCAAACATCTCGGTAACTGCTTCTGCCTGAAGACCGATTGTACATGCCGGTGCCTTCATAATGAGAAGATCTCCGTTTTCTCCGTTTTCAAATGCATACAGCACAAGGTCAACTGCCTCATCCAGCGACATAATAAAGCGAGTCATGTTTGGCTCCGTAACTGTAATCGGGTTTCCTGCCTTGATCTGGTCGATCCAAAGAGGAATAACCGATCCACGAGAACACATGACATTTCCATATCTGGTACAGCAAATCTTGGTTTTTCCGCTATAACGGCTCTTAGCAATTGCAACGCTTTCCTCTAAGGATTTGGATTTTCCCATGGCATTGATTGGATAAGCTGCCTTGTCTGTAGAAAGGCAGATTACGGCTTCCACGCCTTCTTCAATTGCCGCTGTAAGCACATTGTCGGTTCCGATAATGTTGGTCTTTACCGCTTCCATAGGGAAGAACTCGCAGGAAGGTACCTGCTTTAGGGCAGCTGCATGAAAAATGTAGTCCACTCCATGCATGGCATTTTTGCAGGACTGAAGATCACGGACATCTCCGATATAAAATTTAATCTTCTCCGCAACCTCCGGCATTTTCACCTGATACTCATGCCGCATATCATCCTGTTTTTTTTCGTCACGAGAGAAAATGCGGATCTCCCCGATATCTGTTTTTAAAAATCGATTTAATACTGCATTGCCGAAGGATCCTGTGCCTCCGGTGATCATTAATGTTTTTCCTGTAAATAATGACATGGTATGTCTGCCACTCAAAATGTGTTTAAATATACTCAAACACATCGAGAAATTGAAGTCCT
>CAVFRH010000077.1:0-25570 GCA_963624695.1 bacterium | reverse complement strand
GGTAAATACACCGAATTTTTCAAGAGCTCTATGAAAAATTCGGTGTATTTACCGTCAATGAGCTCAAGGCAAGAGAAGAAATGAAATACGAAAACTATGCAAAGACACTGAACATCGATGCAAAGGTTATGGTTGACGTTGCAGGAAAGAACATCATTCCGTCTGTCATAAAATACACAAAGGTTCTGGCAGATGATATCAATTCTCTGACTGCAGCAGGAGTAACCGAGTGCTCTGTACAGAAGGAAATGCTGGAGCGGATCAATCGTCATCTCAAAGAAGCTTATTCGGCTTTGAAGGAGTTGATTGTGAAGGAAGAGGAAGCACAAAAACTGGAAGAGGGAAAAGAGCAGGCTCTTTACTATAAAAACGAAATTATCCCGGCTATGGATGCGCTTAGAAAGCCGATTGACAAGCTGGAGATGCTGGTAGATAAGGAGTATTGGTCAATGCCATCTTACGGAGATCTTCTCTTTGAGGTGTAATTGTGAGAAAAGGACCTCCCGGAAGCGGGAGGTCTTAGTATGTGAAAAGAAACGGAGAAGAAAATGATACAGGATATTTACCCTGCGGTATTTGATAATCATTACGAAGCAAAAAAGCCGGATGCAGATTCACCCCTTATGTTCGTAAGAGATGATGATGTGCTTTTTAAAAAAGAAGAGGATGGGAAACTGATCTACCCACTCTACGGGCAGTGTGATCCGGAAGGACTGGATATAACTTATCTTTTTTCTATTGACGATACAAATTATTTCCTGGCAAGGGAGGAAGAGTATTCCGAAGAAGAAATTCCACAAAATGCATATGGAAAGCAGTTGGAAAAGCTTCTGGCGAAAGGCTTTGAATTTAAAAATCGTATGAATCTTCGATATGGAGATAAATGTGCTGCTTTTGCCGGAGCAACAGCCTATCAGCTGGCAAAATGGTATGCAGACAACCGGATCTGCGGCAGATGCGGAAAAAAACTGCATCATGCAAAGGAAGAAAGAATGATGCATTGCGAATCCTGTGGAAATATGATTTATCCAAAGATTTGTCCGGCCGTAATTGTGGCTGTTACAGATGGAGATAAGCTTCTCCTGACAAAATATTCTACCGGATACAAACGCTTTGCATTGATTGCCGGATTTGCAGAAAGCGGAGAAACAATAGAGGAAACCGTACACCGTGAGGTTATGGAGGAAGTAGGACTTAAGGTGAAAAATCTTCGTTACTATAAATCACAGCCATGGACCTTTACAGATACGCTTCTGTTTGGCTTTTTCTGCGATGTGGATAAAGACAATCACATTACAATGGATGAAAAGGAATTGTCTTATGCCAACTGGTTGTCTTTAGAAGAACTGGAAGAGGTTGAGGACGATGAAGTCAGTCTTACAAGAGAGATGATTCGGGTCTTTAAAGAGAGCAGAGCTTGAAATCAAATGGTATTTGTGAGAAAATAACGAATTGACATGATTTATACAAAAAAATCTAAGGGAAAAAAGGAGAAAATTTATGATAGATTTTAACAGACCGGCTTTTCTTGGAAAAGAAACAGAATATATTAAAGAGGCTGTTGACAACAGAAAGCTCTGCGGAGATGGAATGTTTACCAAGAAATGTTCTCAATGGATGAAGGATGAGCTGGGAACAAAGTATTCTCTTTTGACCACCTCCTGTACCCACGCACTGGAAATGGCAGCGTATCTTGCAGACATTAAGCCGGGTGATGAGGTAATCATGCCTTCTTATACATTTGTATCCACAGCAGATGCCTTTGTACTGAGAGGTGCAAAGATCGTTTTTGTAGATATCCGTCCGGATACCATGAACATAGATGAGAAGCTGATAGAGGCAGCAATTACAGAAAAAACAAAAGCAATCGTTCCGGTTCACTATGCAGGAGTTGCCTGTGAAATGGACACGATCCTTGACATTGCAAAAAAATATAATTTAAAGGTAGTAGAAGATGCAGCACAGGGCGTACATGCCTTTTACAAGGGAAAAGCTCTCGGAACAATTGGAGATCTGGGTTGCTACAGCTTCCATGAAACCAAGAATTACATTATGGGAGAGGGAGGAGCTCTTTTATTCCAGAAGGATGAATATCTGGAGAGAGCAGAAATTCTTCGTGAAAAGGGAACTGATCGAAGCAAATTTTTCAGAGGACAGGTAGATAAATATACATGGGTTGACTTTGGTTCCTCTTATCTGCCCAGCGAATTAAATGCAGCATATCTTTATGCACAGCTGGAGGAGGCCGACAGAATCGATGAAAAGAGAATGTCTATATGGAACTTCTACGATGAAAAGCTGAAACCTCTTGCAGATGCCGGATTTATAGAGCAGCCATTTGTTCCGGAATACGCAAAACACAATGCACATATGTATTACATAAAGGCAAAGGATCTGGATGTCAGAAGCAGACTGATCTCTTTCCTGAAGGAAAAGGGAATCTGTGCAGTCTTCCATTATATCCCGCTTCATTCTGCTACTGCCGGAAAGAAATTCGGCCGTTTTTACGGTGAAGATGTTTACACAACAAAAGAGAGCGAGAGACTGATGCGTCTTCCGATGTTTTATTCTCTTACAATGGAGGAAGCACAGCAGGTAGTGGATGCAATTTATCAGTTCCCGGATTTTCAGTAATTGACAAAAAGAGATCTGTTGTAGAGCGTGCATTACTTTTAGATGATAAGGGGATAGGTTTTGTCAAAAGCAGTTCGTTTATTAAAAAAACTGAAGCCATATAACATCCAGAAGGGATTCCGATACCTTAAGCATTATGGCTTAAAGGAATTTATGGTAAGGCTTGGGGAACGCTTGGAGCCGGAGGAGGTTCCATATGGGCCCTGGTATGAAAAGCATAAAAGAACAGAGGAAGAGCTGGAAAAGCAGAGAAAGAGAAAATTCCAGGAAAATATAAAGATCAGTATTGCAGTTCCGATCTTTCATACAGGAGAACGTTTCTTACGCGAAATGATTGAATCTGTACAAAATCAGACCTATTCAAACTGGGAGCTTTGCCTTGCCAATGCCAGCCCGGAAGATGAAAAGCTGAATGCAATCGTGCAGGAATATGTATCGAAAGACGACAGGATCAAGGTAAAGGCACTGAAGGAAAATGCCGGCATTGCAGCCAATACAAACGAAGCACTGGCTATGGCCAGTGGAGACTATATCGGTCTTTTGGATCATGACGATCTACTGGCACCGGATGCTTTATTTGAAGTGGCACTGGCAATCGAAAAAGAAAAGCCGGAAATGATCTACACGGATGAGGACAAGGTATCCGGAGAAAATTTAGAGCATACCCAGCCTCATATGAAGCCGGATTTTAATCTGGATCTTTTGCGGGCAAACAATTATATCTGCCACTTTTTAGTGGTGAAACGTACTTTGGTGGAAAAAATCGGTGCTTTTCGGGAAGGCTTCAACGGAGCCCAGGATCATGACTTTGTCTTTCGATGCAGCGAAGAGGCAAATAAAATCAAGCATATTCCAAGAGTACTCTACCATTGGCGTACCCATCAGGCATCTACTGCAGACAATCCGGCAAGTAAGCTTTATGCTTATGAGTCCGGTATTCGTGCGGTTGAAGAAAGCTTGAAAAGACAGGGACAAAGCGGCATCGTTACCCATACAAAGGACTACGGATTTTATAAAGTGACCTATCCGGTTCAGGGAGAACCTTTGGTATCTATTATTATCCCAAATAAAGACAACAAAGCGACCTTGAAGCAGTGCATAGATTCCATAAAAGAAAAAAGCAGCTATAAAAATTTTGAAATTCTGATCGTAGAAAACAATAGTGAAAAAGAAGAAACCTTTGCCTATTACAAAGAAGTGGAGAAGGATGAGAAAATACGTGTTCTTAAATGGAAAGGAGAATTCAATTTTTCTGCCATCAACAATTTCGCTGTAAAAGAAGCAAAGGGAGAATATCTTCTCTTTTTGAATAACGACATAGAAGTAAAAAGTCCGGATTGGATCGAAGGAATGCTGGGAAATGCACAGCGCAGGGAAGTAGGCATTGTAGGATGCAGACTTTACTATCCGGACAATACGGTACAGCATGCAGGTGTCATTATCGGAATCGGCGGAATAGCAGGCCATGCCTTTTTGAATATGC
Organism: bacterium; assembly: GCA_963624695.1. Classification (GTDB taxonomy): domain Bacteria; phylum Bacillota; class Clostridia; order Lachnospirales; family Lachnospiraceae; genus Alectryocaccobium. The sequence goes on along the minus strand of CAVFRH010000077.1, from coordinate 21,453 downwards.
CGAAGGATCGAAGCGGATACATGCACAGGGCAGCTACACAGCTGGACTATTCTGCTGTTACAGCAGCCTGCATGATGATGCCAAAATCTGTTTTTGAAGAGGTAGGCGGCTTTGAGGAAAAGCTGACTGTCGCATTTAATGATGTGGATCTTTGTCTTCGCGTAAGGGAAAAGGGCTACCTGGTGGTTTATGATGCCTATGTAGAGATGATCCACTATGAATCAAAAACCAGAGGAGCAGAGGACACGGAGGAAAAGGTTCGCAGATTTCAGAGTGAAATCGAGTATATGAGATCCAGATGGATTAAGCTGCTGAAGGAGGGAGATCCATATTACAATCCGAATCTTACTCTTTCAAAATGGAATTTTTCATTGCGGGCAAACTGAGTGATAGGAGAAGATTTTGAGTACTGTTTCAGTTATCATACCGAATTACAACGGAAAACATTTTCTGGCTCCCTGCCTGGAAGCATTGGAGCGGCAGAATACAGGGGACTTTGATGTCTATGTTATAGATAATGGCTCACAGGACGGGAGTCTGGAATTTTTAAAAGAAAGGCATCCAGCGGTAAAGGTTATCGCATTTGCGGAAAATACAGGTTTTTGTCATGCAATCAATGAGGGAGTAAAGGCAGCTGATTCGGAATTTGTACTTCTTTTGAACAATGATACAATACCGGAGGAAAATTTCGTAAGAGAGCTGATAAGCGCCATAAAAAGAAAAAAGAGGGCCTTTGCATGCGGTGCCTGTATGCTGACGGTTGATGATCACGAGATTTTAGACGGAGCAGGAGATCTTTACAGTGCCTTTGGCTGGGCTTATGCCAGAGGTAAGGGAAAAAGAGCGGAGTTCTACAAAAAAGAGGAAAAGGTCTTTTCGGTTTGCGCGGGAGCAGCCATTTACAGACGGGACCTTTTTCTGGAGCTGGGCCTGCTGGATGAAAATCATTTCGCATATATGGAAGACATGGATATCTGCTATCGGGCAAAGATAAGAGGATATGAAAACTGGTATATTCCGTCTGCCAGGGTAGTACATGTGGGAAGCGGAACAAGCGGTTCCGCACACAATGAATTCAAGGTTTCCCTTTCTTCAAGAAACAATGTCTATGTAATCTATAAAAACATGCCTTTGGCACAGAGAATCCTGAATTCCCCTTTTCTTGCGGCTGGATTTTTGATAAAGACCCTTTTCTTTACGAAAAAAGGCTTTAAGGAAACCTATACGAAGGGGCTGAAAGAGGGAAAAAAACTGGCAAAGAGCAGATCCGGAAGGGAAAAAATCCAAAAATTTCAGTCGAAATATTTGAAAAATTATTGCAAAATCCAGTTAGAATTGTGGAAAAATCTTTTTCGCAGAGGACTGTAGACTTGCTTATACTTGAAATTTTTCTGACTATATTGTAGAATGCTGAATTAAAGGAAAAAAATCAGAAGGGTTGTTTTATGGGTGAAGCACAAAAACACCTGAGTCGCGCACTAGTTATAATCGACGCAGGAATAATTTTTACATCCTATTTGTTGGCCTGGTATATTCGGTTCAGAACGAGAATTCTGGGCCAGTCACTTGGCGGACTTCCTTTTACCTATTACATGGGTGTTCTAATTTATATTATCCCGTTAATGCTTGTTTTGAATTATATGTTCAACCTTTATGTCCCGATGATGACACAAAGGCGTTATAAAGAAGCAGGAGGCATTATCAAAGCGAATGTAATCGGGATAATCATTGTTGTTCTCTTTTTATATTTCGCAAAGCAGATCCATTTTGCAAGAAACATGCTTTTTGTTTTTTGCCTGTTAAATATGTTCTTTGACGGGCTGACCAGAAATATTATCCGGACAGTCGTAAAGAAAAGAGTTAGAGATGGAAAATCTGTAAAAGAAGTCATTTTGGTAGGATACAGCAATTCAACGGAAAAGTTTATTGACAGGGTGCTGGATTTTCCGGAGCTTGGATATCATGTTGTCGGAATTTTAGATGATGTAATTGAATCGGAAACCGAGTATCGGGGAGTTAAGGTAATCGGAAGGATTGCTGCCTTAATGGATATCCTTCCCAGCAATGAAATAGAAGAGATTGAAATAACCTTAGGGTTAAATCAGTTTTATAAATTAAAGGAAATCGTAGCAGTTTGCGAAAAATCAGGTGTTCATACAAAATTCATACCTGACTATTATAATGTAGTCCCGACAAAGCCCCACACAGAGGACATGATGGGACTGCCTGTAATTAATATCCGCTATGTGCCTTTAAGTAATATGTTTTATGCGGCCATTAAGCGCCTGGGTGACATATTGGGATCGTTGATCTGCATAATTGTTTTTTCACCGGTTATGCTGGCAACGGTTATCGGAATCAAGATTACATCTCCGGGACCCCTTATTTTTAAACAGATCAGGGTCGGACTGCACAATAAAGAATTTGAAATGTACAAGTTTCGTTCCATGAAGGTGCAGGATCCTGGAAAAGAAAAAGCGGGCTGGACGACAAAGGATGATCCAAGAGTTACAAAGTTTGGGAAACTGATACGAAAAACCAGTGTAGATGAACTGCCGCAGCTTTTTAATGTATTAAAAGGAGATATGTCTCTGGTTGGTCCGAGACCGGAACGGCCTCAGTTTGTAGAAAAATTCCGGGAAGAGATTCCAAGATACATGATCAAGCATCAGGTAAGACCGGGCATGACAGGATGGGCTCAGGTCAATGGCTTTCGAGGAGATACATCCATTAGAAAAAGAATAGATTGCGATCTATATTATATAGAGAACTGGTCCATTGGACTGGACTTCAAAATTTTACTGCTGACAGTCTTTAAGGGCTTTGTCAACAAGAACGCTTATTAACAGGAGCTTTAAATCATGACAGGCAACGATAGAAAGAGAAAACTGAGAAAAAAACGCAAGCGCATATTTGTGACAGAGGTAATTGTTCTTGCACTGCTTTCCGTGGTATTGATTTTTGCCGTATGGGCAACACATAAATTTTCACTCATAAACCACGAAGATGTAGATGTTATTACGGCAAGCGAGGCAAATGCCGGAGCAGATGACAGCAGTACACAGACAGCCAGTGTATCGGAGTCGTCTTCCACATCAGAGGAGACACAGTCCGATCTTACCGGAGTTGATATTTTCGCACTGGTAGGACTCGATACCCGTCCGACTGAAAGCGATGTGCAAAACAGCGATACGATGATGATCTGTGTTTTGAATCACAATGCAAAGACCATAAAACTGTGTTCCATATACAGAGATTGTTATCTTAACGTCATAAAAGATTACTACGGAAATGACAATTACTACACAAAGGCAAATGCAGCATACAACTATGGAGGAGCAGGACAGTTTCTTTCTATGTTGAACCTGAATCTTGACCTCAATATCACAGAATACATGACGGTAGATTTCACAGCGCTTGCCAAGGTTGTTGACCTTCTGGGCGGACTTGACATCACAATGACAAGATTTGAGGCTCTTACCTTAAATAACTACAATGTAGAAACATCAGAGGTCTGCGGAGTAGACTACGAGGAGTTGGAGCTTCCGGATTCTTCGGAATTTGACGGAGCTATGACCAGATCCTTCCATTGCAACGGATCACAGGCTGTTTCCTATTGCCGAATCCGTTATACGACAGGAAACGATTTCAGACGTGCATCCAGACAGAGGGTAGTACTTCAGCTGATCAAAGAAAAGGCAGCCAGTGCCGGAATCAGTACTCTGGATTCAATTCTGAATGCGGTATTACCTATGGTGACAACAAACATAGACAACATGAAACTGCTGACCTTGGCAACATCGGCCATCAGCTACGAAATGGACAGCGACGACCAGGCAGGCTTCCCATTTGTACATGCAGAGGATGACGGAAGTCTTACAGGAGAGGATGCAGTTATACCTGTAACTTTGTCCTATAATGTACAGCAACTGCACCAGTTCCTTTTCCCGGATGAAGAATATACACCGTCTTCTACGGTTTTGGAATATAGTCAGCACATTTCAGAAGAAACCGGATATACAGACGATGATGTATCCTGGCTCTCCGAGGTAGATGACGGAGCAGAGATACCACAGTGGTCTCAGGAACTGCAGGATGAGATGATGGCAGAAAGTTCATCAGATGATTCTACAGATTCTACAGAGAATACCGATGAGCAGCAGGAAGCATCATAAAATCAGATACTGAGGAATGCGAAATAAAAAGAAAAGCAGGGAACGTAATATATGTCTTTAAATGACGGAAAACATATATCTGTCGACATCATAATACCGACTTATCGGCCAGGCGCGGAGTTTGCAGAGCTGCTCCGCAGCCTGGCTTTGCAAGTTTTGCCGGCAGACCATATATTAATCGTAAATACGGAAGAAGCCTACTGGAAGCCGGAGTTGGAAAAAGAGGCTCCCAATATTCGGGTAATCCACATAAAAAAAGAAGAATTTGATCATGGGGCTGTAAGGCACGCAGCAGCCAATGAGTCAAAGGCAGATATTTTAATTTTTATGACTCAGGATGCAATTCCTGCAGATGAATATCTAACACAAAATCTTCTGGCGCCGATTTTAGAGAAAAGAGCACAGTTTTCATATGCAAGGCAGCTGCCAAAGAAAAATGCAGACTTACTAGAGGCTTTTACCAGAGGATTTAATTATCCGAAGGAAGGGCGAATTAAGGGTCGGTCGGATCTTATGACGATGGGAGTAAAGACCTTCTTTTGTTCTAATGTATGTGCGGCTTATGACCATAAAATTTACAATGAGCTTGGAGGATTTCCAAGACCGGTGGTACTCAATGAGGACATGATCCTTGCAGGAAATGCGGTAGAAGCGGGATACAAGATTGCTTATGCGGCAGATGCAAAGGTATTTCATTCACATAATTACGGAGCAATTGCACAATTTCGGCGCAATTTTGATATCGGAGTTTCTCAGAAACAGTATGCTGATCTTTTTTCAGCATACCCTTCGGAAAAAGAAGGCATGAAAATGGTAAAGAAAACAGCCGAATATATATGCTCCAAGAAAAAATATCAGTTTTTATTTAAGCTGGTATGGATGAGCGGTTGGAAATATCTTGGTTATCTTTTTGGAAAAAGATACGAAAAATTACCAAAAAAACTGGTGAAAAGATGGAGCCTGTGCCCACAATATTGGGACAGATAAAATTGGAAAAGAGGAAGCTATGGTTAATGCTTATGAAATAATAAAAGAAGAAGAATTGACAGACATTCATTCCAGTGGTGTCTTGCTGAAGCATAAAAAAACAGGAGCACATGTTGCACTTATAAAAAACAATGATAAGAATAAGGTTTTTGATATTGCATTTCGGACACCTCCGAAAAATTCTACCGGAGTGGCGCACATTATCGAACATACCGTTTTGTGCGGGTCTGACAAATATCCGCTGAAGGATCCTTTTGTAGAATTGGTGAAGGGCTCCTTAAATACTTTTTTAAATGCCATGACCTACCCGGACAAGACAATGTATCCGGTAGCCAGCTGCAACGATCGTGATTTTCAAAATCTTATGGATGTCTATCTGAATGCGGTTTTTTATCCAAATATTTATAAAACAAAAAAGATTTTCGAGCAGGAAGGCTGGCACTATCACATGGAAAGCCTGGATGCTCCATTGACCTACAACGGAGTCGTATACAATGAAATGAAGGGAGCCTTTTCTTCCGCAGATTCCCTTTTGGAAAGAGGTGTCTTTAATGCTCTGTTTCCGGACACTCCATACGGGGTAGAATCGGGTGGCGATCCGGATTGCATACCGGAGCTTTCCTATGAGGAATATCTGGATTTCCACAGGAATTTTTATCATCCTTCAAACAGCTATATCTATCTTTACGGCGATATGGATATGGAGGAAAAGCTGGAATATCTGGATCGGGAATATCTGAGCCATTTTGAGAAGAAAGAGATTGATTCTAAGATTCCATTCCAAGAGAAATTCAAAGAAGAAAAATTTGTTGAGGCAGAGTACCCGATTTTGGATGACGAGCCCCTTGAGGACAATACTTATCTGAATTTAAGTATTGTAACGGGAGAAGGGACAGATATTCTTACAGCTACAGCCTTTAATGTTCTGGAATATGTATTGCTGGATGCACCGGGAGCACCGGTAAAGCAGGCTTTGCTGGATGCCGGAATCGGTAAGGATGTGTCAGGCTGCTACAATGACGGCATACTGCAGCATTTCTTCTCTGTAGATGCCAGATATGCAAATGCTTCGGATGCCGATCGCTTTGAAGAAGTCATCACACAGACTTTGGAAAAGTTGGTAAAAGATGGAATTGATGAAAAAGCACTGCAGGCAGCAATCCATTATTTTGAATTCCGGTTCCGGGAATCCGATTTTTCTGTATATCCAAAGGGACTGATCTATATCATGAACGCCTATGACAGCTGGCTTTACGATGAAAAACGTCCATTTGATTATTTGAAGCAGCTGGATATTTATGAGCAGCTGAAGAAAAATATCGGAAGCGGATACTACGAAAAACTGATCGAAGAAAGACTTCTGAACAATCCTCACAGAGTCCGTATGGTATTGAAACCAAAGAAAGGTCTGGCAGCACAGAAAGAAGAAGAGCTTGCAAAAAAACTGGAGGCTTATAAAGCATCCCTTTCCGAGAAAGAAAGAGAAGAAATTGTAGCAGAAACCAAGGCACTGAAGGAGTATCAGGAGGAAGAAGATTCTCTGGAAGCAATTGAAAGTCTGCCGATGCTGACAATTAAAGACATTGACAAGGAAACACCGGTTACCCTTTCCTGCGAGAAAAAGAGCATAGAAGATGTTCTGCTTCTTCATGAAAAATACGATACAAGAGGCATCAGCTATCTGACTTTGCTTTTTGATGCAGAGGGAGTTTCAAATGAAATGCTGCCTTATCTGAGCCTTTTGAAAACGGTTCTGGGACTTGTAAGCACAGAGCATTACAGCTATTCACAGCTTTCCAATGAAATCAATGCAAAAACCGGAGGAATCAGCTGCGGTCTGCAGGTGTTCCCAAATACAGAGGGTGGATACCGCAAGTTCTTTGGAGTGAAGTCCAAATATCTGGATTCGGAGTGTGAATTTGCAGTTTCCATGATGGAAGAAATCCTCTTCCATTCTGTGCTGGACGATGAAAAAAGATTATACGAGATCATTGCCAGCGAAAAAGCCCAGTATCAGACTACAATTCCTGCAGCAGGACATATGAGTGCAGTGGGAAGAGCGGGAGCTCAGCTAATGGCGATGTCTGCATGGCAGGAGGAAATTTCCGGCATTGCCTATTATCGATTTTTGGAAAAGCTTCTTTCTGAATTTGAAGAAAGAAAAGCAGATCTGATCGAGAAATTCAAAAAGCTCCTGCATATGATCTTCCGTAAGGAAAATATGCTGGTTTCCATTAATGCATCAGATGAGGGATGCGAAAGTTTACAGGCATGCATGCATCAGGTAATAGGCAGTCTTTACACTGATCCGGTAGAAAAGGGCAGCTTCTGCTGGAAAAAGAGTTCTATAAAAGAGGCAATCCAGACCTCCGGACAGGTACAGTATGTAGCATCTGTTGGAAACTTCCGGGAAAAGGGATACGCTTACAGCGGAGTGATGCGGATTTTGAAGCACATTTTGAACTATGAGTATTTATGGGCAAATCTACGTGTAAAGGGAGGAGCCTATGGATGCATGAGCGGCTTTCGAAGAACAGGAGCCATGTATTTGGCATCCTATCGGGATCCTCATTTAAAAAATACTCTGGATGTCTATGAAAAGCTGGCAGATTATGTAGAAGGCTTTGAAGCAGACGAAAGAGCTATGACAAAATACATTATCGGAACCATCAGTGAACTGGATACACCGATGAATGCCAAGGCTCAGGGGGATTTAGCCTTAAATTGCTATTTTTCCGGTCTGACAGAGGAAAACTTCCAGAAAGAGAGAAGTCAGATACTGGAAGCAGGAGAAAAGGACATTCAGAGCCTGGGTCAGCTGATCAGGGATTCTTTAAAGGGAGAGCATATCTGTGTTCTCGGAAGTGAAGGCGCAATAAATAAACACAAGGAAATGTTTGATCATATCGAGGCATTTGTACAAGGATAAGGAAAAAATATGGAAATACAGACAAAATCAGGCTTTGCAGCTTTGATCGGAAGGCCAAATGTGGGAAAATCTACATTGATGAATCACCTGATCGGACAGAAGATCGCAATTACATCCAGAAAGCCCCAAACGACCCGCAATCGGATTCAAAGTGTATATACCTGTGAGAGAGGTCAGATCATTTTTCAGGATACACCTGGGATCCACAAAGCGAAGAATAAGCTTGGAGAATATATGGTAAGTGCAGCGGAAAATACCCTGAAGGATGTAGATCTGGTCCTTTGGCTGGTAGAACCCAGTGCATTTATCGGGGAATCCGATCAGCATATTGCAAAGCTCTTAAGCAAGATAAATCTTCCGGTAATCCTGGTGATTAATAAGTGCGACAGGATAAAGAAGACAGAGGCAGCAGAGATTATTGCTGCATACAAAAGATACGGAAAATTCGACGATATCTTGGCTGTTTCTGCAAAGCAGGGAACAAATTTAGATCGTTTGATTGACAGCATTTTCCAGTATCTTCCCTATGGACCACTCTATTACGATGAGGATACCATCACGGATCAGCCTATGAGGCAGATTGCTGCAGAAATGATCCGGGAAAAGGCTCTGCGCTGCCTTGGGGAAGAGGTTCCTCACGGAATTGCAGTCCTGATCAATAAAATGTCTGAAAGAGAAAAGGGAAATCTGACGGACATAGATGCAACGCTGGTATGTGAAAGAGAATCCCATAAGGGAATCATTATAGGGAAAAACGGAGCCATGCTGAAACGGATCGGAACCCAGGCGAGAGAAGAGATTGAACGGCTGATTGACGGAAAAGTAAATCTGAAGCTTTGGGTGAAGGTACGAAAAGACTGGAGAGACAGTGAGCTTTTAGTGAAAAACTACGGATACGACAAAAAAGAACTCTAAACAAATTTGCAAATGGAAGACATAATAAAGGTTAAGGGAATGGTTTTATCCGCCATGCCGGTAGGCGAGCAGGACAAAAGACTGGTGATCGAAAGCTGTGAACTTGGGAAAATAACAGCCTTTGCCCGGGGTTGCAGAAGAGCCGGAAGCCCTATGCTTGCGGGAGCAAACCCCTTTACTTTGGGAGAATTTTCACTTTTGCCGGGGCGGACAGCTTACAGGCTGACAGAAATTAATGCAGCAGAATACTTTCGTGAGCTGACAGCAAAGCAGCCGGGAGTTTATATTGGATTTTATTTTTTGGAGCTGGTGGATTATTATGGACGGGAAAACATAGACGGGACACAGATGCTGAATCTCCTGTATGTTTCCTTTAAGGCTCTTTTAAATGAAAATCTGGATGACAGGCTGATACGGCGAATTTTTGAGATTCGTCTGCTAACCATAAATGGAGAGTACTATCCGCAGCCGGAGCTTATGAATTCTTCTCTTTATTCGGTATGCAGATTTATTACGGATACAGCTCTTGAAAAGTTATACAGCTTCAGGGTCAGTGAAACGCTGCAGAAGGAGCTGGATCGAATCGGGGAAAAAGCAATCGAAAGAACGATAGATCGGGAATTAAAATCAAAAAAAATAATGGAAATGTTTTTTTGAGACAGAGGGAGGACCGGCTATATGGACAAAGACAGAGAAAAATATATTTTAGGGCAGCTAGAGGAATTTGGTACGGTCAGAGTAGCACAGCTAAGTGAAGAATTAAAGATTTCCGAGGTTACAATCCGCTCGGATATCCGGGCTATGGAAAAAAAAGGTTTGCTCAAGAGAATACATGGGGGAGCCAGCAGGATCAAAGAGCAGATTCCCCTCTTTATCCGTCCGGGAAATGTTCTGAACAAGGCGGAGGAAAAGAAACGAATTGCAGCAAAGGCCTATGGGTATATTGCAAACGGAGATACCATCATGCTGGATGATTCTTCTGTCAATTATTATCTGGCGGAGGAAATCCGAAAGGGAGACAAAAAGGGACTGGTTGTCATTACAAATTCCCTTGCAGTAGCTGTGATATTGTCAGAATTTGATGGAATCACCCTGGTAATGGTAGGCGGTCAGATTGGAGGAAAGCTTCCATCGGCTATGGGAGAAATTACAGTCAATACCTTTTACAATTATAAGGCAGATAAGGCCTTTATCAGTGCTCACGGCGTGAATTTCGATGTAGGGATTACATCAATCGGAACGCCACAGATGCAGGTAAAAAAGGCAATTCTAAATTCCGCGGATAAAATTTATCTCATGATTGACAGCTCGAAATTTTCCGGAGGCTATCTCATGGTGGTATGTTCGCTGGATTGCCTGACAAAAATCATTACAGATAAAGGGATTTCCAAAAGAGATGAGGAAATGGCTTTAGAGCAGAATATTGATATCGATATTGTTTAAAAAAATTTAAAACGAAAGAAGAGGTTTACATTTCAAAAGAATGTAAGCCTTTTTTTTATACCAAAGTATGCAAAAAATAAGAATTCGATTCATAAATTCTCTCTTGAAATCGATAGATGAAATCAGAAGCAATGAAAAGAAACGAAAACAAAACGAAAACAAAAACGAAAACAATTTGTAAAAAATACACAGAAAAGAAATATAAAAATGGTATGAAACCATGAAAATGATATTAACTCTTGAAATACCTAAAGAAACAAAATATAATGCAAAAGTAAACAAAAGAAAAACGAAAGTAAAACGAAATTAAAATAAAGGAAGGAAAATAAAATGAGCGAGCAGTACAGACCAATTACAGCGATAACAATGGGTGATCCGGCAGGTATCGGACCGGAGATCGTAGTAGGAACCATGCTGGACGATGAGATCCACAGAGTTTGCAGACCTTTCGTAATCGGAAGCATTGCAATTATGGAGAGAGCAGCAAAGGTTCTTGGAAAAGAGCTGAAATACAACAAGATTGAAGATCCTTCAGAAGCAAAGTACGAAAAAGGTACTGTTGATATTATTGAGACCGGTGATTACGATACTGACTCCATTGAATGGGGTAAGGTACAGCCTCTTGCAGGACAGATGGCAATTGACTGGGTTATGAAATCCATCGAGCTTGGACTTGCAAAAAAGGTAGATGCAGTTTCTACTTCTCCAATTCATAAGGGAGCAATCAAGCTGATCGGCGTAAAACAGCCGGGACATACAGAAATCTATCAGGATGAAACACATTCTCCATATGCACTGACCATGTTCTCCTGCCACAAATTGAGAGTTTTCTTCGTAAGCAGACATATGTCTTTGGTAGATGCATGCAGATATGCAACAAAAGAAAGAGTTCTTGAGAATGTAGTAAACATTGACAAAGAGCTGAGAAAAGTAGGAATCGAGAATCCGCTGATCGCAGTAGCAGCTTTAAATCCACATGGTGGAGACAACGGCCTTTTCGGAAGAGAAGAAATCGATGAGTTAAAGCCTGCAGTAGAAGCAGCACAGGCAATGGGAATCAATGCAGTTGGACCTTGCCCTGCAGATTCCGTATTCAATATCGGAAAATCTGGAAAATACGATGCAATCCTTTCACTTTATCATGATCAGGGTCATATCGCATGTAAGACTCTTGATTTTGAAAAATCTGTAACCCTTACATTTGGTCTTCCTTTCATCAGAAGCTCTGTAGATCACGGAACTGCTTTTGATATTGCAGGAAAAGGAATTGCCGGATGTGTCAGCTTGATCGAGTCAACAAAGGTTGTTGCCGAGTACGCTGCAAAGATGCATGAAAAGATGTAATGAATTCAGGAGGGGAAAAAATGCCAAGAATTGGTGCTGTTGCAGATGATTTAACGGGAGCAACAACGACAGGCGTTCTTCTTGCAAGATCCAAAGCAAGAACAGCAGTATTTTTTAATGAAGAAGCGGCACAGAACGGAGAGGGAGTTTCACAGCTGGATGCAATTCTGATCAGCAGCAACAGCCGTCCTTTGCCCGGACAGGATGCTTATGAAAAAGTAGCTTCTGCTACAGAAGCTCTGAAAAACATGGGAGTTGAGTTCTTTTCCAAACGAATCGATACAACTCTTCGAGGCGGAGTTGGAGTAGAAATCGATGCAATGATGGATACCATCGGAAACGATGTAGTTGCAATCGTTGTGCCGGCGATGCCGCAGTCAAGACGTATTCTGGTAGGCGGATATTCCGTAATTGACGGAGTAGCGCTGATCAATACACCGGTTGCACAGGATGTGCGTACACCGGTATACGAAAACTATATTCCAAAGCTGATCAACGGACAGAGCCGCAGAAAAGTAGGACTTGTGAAACTGGAGCACATCTTAAGAGGAATTGCATCTACCCAGAGAGAATTAAAGCGTCAGCGCTCAGAAGGAGCAGAGATCATTGTAGTAGATGCCATCACAATCGATGATGTTGAGACAATTGCAAAGGCATGCGTAAATCTCCGTTGGAATGTACTGGCAGTTGACCCGGGCCCATTTACCACAAAGCTTGCTTATGTGCGTGGTCTGGTTGGAAGAGAAAGCTCCAATATTCCGGAAAATACAGCAGACGGAACCGGAAAAACAGTTCTGATCGCAGCAGGATCGGCTACACCGGTTACAAAAAGGCAGATGGAAGTCCTTTGCCAGGACGAGAGACATTTAAGAATCAGCGTGGATCCGGTGGCACTGATCGATGGTGCAGACAAGGCAGTTGATGAAACAAACAAAGCAATTGATGTAGCGGTTAAAATGCTTGAGGAAGGGACCCCCAGAGCAATTTTAATAGAGACAGCACTCCACGGAGAGCTGCTTAATTTAAAAATGGAAGACGAGAAACGCGGATACGAAGAAGGCATGAGCGCAGAACGTATCAATGCGGGGCTTGGAGCGATTATTGCTGGTATCTTGGAAAAAGTAGGAAGAGAGCGTATTGCCGGTCTTTACACTACGGGGGGAGATACAATGGTTAATGTTTGTTTCCAACTTGGAACCCAGTGTCTTGAAGTGATCGACTACGTTATCGCACAGACTGACATCGGAAGAATGGTAGGAAAATACCAGGGAATGCCGATTGTCGGAAAGGGTGGACTGACAGGAAACGATCACACAGCCTTGGACATTGTTGATCGCCTTTTCAAAGAAGCAACAAGATAAAAGAAAAGGAGTAGTGTATGGAAGAAAAGAAACAATTAGATCTTGACATATTAAATAAAATGAAAAAATTACCGGGTGGACTGGTAATTATCCCACTGGTAATTGCAGTTTTATTGGCTACATTTTGCCCACAGGTCTTTCAGATCGGTGGATATGTAACAGCTCTTTTCTATGATGGAAACTCTGCAATGATGGGATTTTTCCTGATCGTATGCGGATCTGCTATTAACATCCGTCAGGTTGGAATGCCTTTGTACAAGGGTGTTACCATGACAGCCATGAAATTTGCACTTGGTGTTGCCGTTGGTATGATCGTAGGAGCTCTTTGCGGACCTGCAGGTGTTCTTGGACTGACACCGTTTGTATGGATTGCTGCTCTTACAAACTCTAACAGCTCTCTTTATATTTCATTGTCCGCACAGTTTGGTAATGCAACAGATACCGGAGCAATTTCCATTCTTTCTTTGAACGATGGACCTTTCTTTACACTGATTGCTCTTGGCGCAACCGGACTTGCAAACATTCCGTTTGATAAGCTGGTAGCAACTCTGGTTCCTCTTCTGATCGGTTTCATCTGGGGAAATCTGGATGCAGGCTTCAGAAAGACCTGTTCCGTTGCACAGCCGATTGTAACATTCTTCATGACAATCTCGATCGGAGCAAAGACAGATATTACTACAATCATTACAGCCGGAGCATCCGGTATTGTACTTGGCCTTGTATCTGCAGCAACTGCATTTATTTTCTTCTTCGTATTCAACATTATTCTTCCGAAAAAGGAGAGAAATGCAATGGGTGCTGCAATCGGTACCACAGCCCTCAACTCGGCTATGACACCTGCAGCAGTTGCAGAAGCTGACCCGACAATGGAACAGTATGTAGATATGGCTACTGCACAGTGTGCAACTGCTTCCATTATTACATTGTTCCTCTGCCCATTCATTGTAGCTTTCTTTGACAACTTCATGAGAAAGCACAAAAAAGGTATCTATTCACCGGAAGGCTGGGCTGCAGACAAGGTGCTTGAGGAGAAGGCTGCTTAAAAGGTCTTTTGCATGAAAAAGGAGTAAATGAATGAAAACAGCTGTAGATGTAAAGATGAAGGCGAATTACATATATGATTTGTTATTGTTCCATACCTATTCCAAGGTGTCAGGATTCATTGTAAATCTTATGGGACTTGCGGTAATAGTGATGGGTGGATTTAGCTTAGGGGCCGGAAAAATCAGTATGGCGCAGTGTTTGCTTTACATCGCAGCGGGTCTCTGTGTTCTGGCATTTACTCCTTTGAATTTGAAACTTCAATCAAGAAAAATGATAAAAGCTCCGAAATACAATGACATCATCCACTATGGATTTGATGAACAGGGTATTGAGGAAGTGATTGGGGATAAGGCAAACACTTATCCCTGGTCACAGGTAAAAAAAGCAATTGCAACACCGAAAAACATTGCTTTTTACGTAAATGATGAATCCGCGATCATTGTTCCGAAGGAAAGCTTCGGGGAGAGCTTCATGCCGGTTATGAAGCTGATCGCTCAAAATGTAAGCAGAGATAAAATTTACATCAGGTAATCAGAGAGGAGAACATTATGAAACTTGCAGTAGGATGCGACCCAAATGCAGAAAGCTATAAACAGGAGATGATTGAGTTTATAAAAGAGCTTGGTCATGAAGTAACTGATTTTGGCAGCGAAGATGTAATATATGCACACGTTGCACAGAAGGTTGGTGAGGCTGTTGCAGCCGGAGAGTACGACAGAGGAATTCTTTTCTGCGGTACCGGAATCGGTGTCATGCTGGCAGCAAATAAGGTAAAAGGTGCTTATGCAGCAAATGTTACCAACATTTACTCTGCACAGAGAGCCTGCCTCAGCAACAATTGTAACATCATTACCTTAGGAAGCCAGGTAACAGGAAATATGCTGGCTAAGCAGCTGATCAAGGAATACCTTGGCTGCACATTTGTTTACAATGAGCGTTCCGGAAAGAAAGTAGACGCAATTGTAGACTACGAAAAAGAAAGCTTTAAGTAATAAAAAATAGGTTTTACTTTAATAAGATAAAAAGAATCTCCAATAAACTCTTTAAAAGAAAAAAGCTGACGTCTAAAAAACGTTGGCTTTTTTCTTTAAAAAAAATTATTTACCCCTTGACATAGTAGGTTGGTGGTGATACTATAATGTCAACCTACTTGAGAGGTGGGTAAATAAAACTAAGGAGAACGGAAAATGCAGTTTTATTTTGAAAGGCGATTAAAAACAGACTACATGAACAAAGGAAACGGACGAATGTGTTGCTGTTGTTGATGTAAGAAATAAATATGAAATACAGATAAAATTCAATATAAAATAAAAAAAGAAAGAGGAAATAAAAATGGCAAATAAATATAAATTCGAAACATTACAGTTACACGTAGGACAGGAAAATCCGGATCCGGCAACCGATGCAAGAGCAGTGCCGATCTACCAGACAACTTCTTATGTATTCCGCAATTCACAGCATGCAGCTGACCGCTTCGGTCTTGCAGATGCAGGAAACATTTATGGCAGACTTACCAATTCCACACAGGGCGTCTTCGAAGACAGAATCGCTGCTTTGGAAGGCGGTGTTGCAGGACTTGCAGTTGCATCCGGTGCAGCAGCAATCACCTATACAATTCAGGCACTGGCAAAAGCCGGAGAGCACATTGTAGCACAGAAGACAATTTACGGAGGATCTTACAACCTCCTGGCACATACCCTTCCACTTACAAGCGGTATCTCAACAACCTTTGTAGATGCTCACAACTTAGAAGAGGTTGAGGGAGCAATTCAGGACAATACAAAGGCAATCTACATTGAAACACTTGGAAATCCGAACAGTGACATTCCGGATATCGATGCATTAGCTGAAATCGCTCACAAGCATGGACTTCCTCTTGTAATTGACAATACCTTCGGAACACCATATCTGATTCGTCCAATCGAGCACGGAGCAGACGTTGTAGTTCATTCCGCAACCAAATTCATCGGCGGACACGGAACAACACTTGGCGGAGTAATCGTAGATGGTGGTACATTTGACTGGGCAGCAAGCGGTAAATATCCTTGGATCTCAGCTCCGAATCCATCTTACCATGGTGTAAAATTCACAGAAGCAGCCGGAAAGGCAGCCTTTGCAACCTATATCAGAGCTATTCTTTTGAGAGATCAGGGCGCTACCATTTCTCCATTTGCAGCATTCCTTCTTCTGCAGGGTACAGAGACACTTTCCCTGAGACTGGAAAGACATGCAGAAAACACAAAGAAGGTAATTGAGTACCTTGTAAACAATCCAAAGGTAGCAAAGGTCAATCATCCGTCTCTTCCGGATCATCCAGATCACGCACTTTATGAGAAATACTTCCCGAATGGCGGAGCAAGCATCTTTACCTTTGAAATCAAGGGCGGAAAGGAAGAGGCATACCGATTCATCGACAATCTGGAGATCTTCTCTCTGCTTGCAAATGTTGCAGATGTAAAATCCCTTGTAATTCATCCAGCAACAACAACCCATTCACAGCTTACCGATGAGGAGCTTGCAGATCAGGGAATTTCACAGTCTACCATCCGTCTTTCCATCGGAACAGAGCACATTGATGACATTATTGCAGACCTTCAGAAGGGCTTTGATGCAGTCTGAGCTCGTTGAAAGACTTGCAAATAAATTTGAATTTGACAGTTCGTTTATAATATAGAAAGAATAGAAAAAAAGGAGAAAATTATCATGGCAAATATATATACATCCGCAGATCAGTTAATCGGAAAAACACCTTTAGTAGAGTTCACAAACATTGAAAAAGAAGAAAAGCTGGATGCAAAGATCCTTGCAAAGCTGGAGTATTTTAATCCGGCAGGTTCTGTAAAAGACAGAATTGCAAAGCAGATGATCGACGAGGCAGAAAAGAGCGGAGTCTTAAAAGCAGATTCTGTAATCATTGAGCCGACAAGCGGCAATACCGGAATTGGATTGGCATCTGTTGCAGCAGCAAGAGGATACCGAATCATCATCGTTATGCCGGAGACCATGTCCATTGAGAGAAGACAGATCATGAAGGCCTATGGGGCAGAGCTGGTTCTGACAGAAGGTTCTAAGGGAATGAAGGGCGCAATTGCCAAGGCAGATGAACTGGCAAAAGAGATTCCAAATAGCTTTATTCCGGGACAGTTTGTAAATCCGGCAAATCCAAAGGCACATTTTGAGACAACAGGTCCTGAAATCTGGGAGGATACAGATGGAAAGGTTGACTTCTTTGTAGCAGGTGTCGGCACAGGCGGAACGGTAACAGGTGTTGGACAGTATTTGAAATCCAAAAATCCGGATGTGAAGGTAGTAGCTGTTGAGCCGCAGACCTCTGCCGTACTTTCTACCGGTGTTGCAGGTGCACACAAGATCCAGGGAATCGGTGCTGGTTTTGTACCGGATGTATTGGATACAAAAGTTTATGACGAGATCATTGCTGTATCCAATGAGGATGCATTCGCAACCGGAAAAGAGATCGGAAGAAAAGAAGGAGTTCTGGTAGGAATTTCCTCCGGAGCAGCTCTGTACGCAGGACTGCAGCTGGCGAAGAGACCGGAAAACAAAGGAAAGAACATTGTCGTTCTTCTTCCGGATACAGGTGACAGATACCTTTCTACTCCACTTTTCGCAGACTAAAAAAGGAAGGAAAAAGATATGCTCGTATCCACCAGAGGAAGATATGCCTTGCGGGTGCTTGTAGATATGGCTGAGCATTACGGAAGTGGGTATATTCCGATGAAAGATATTGCAGGCAGACAGGGAGTTTCCTTAAAATATCTGGAAAAGATATTGCCGGTTCTTACAAAAAATGGGCTGATCGAAGGCGTTCACGGCAAAGGCGGCGGATACAAGCTTACAAGATATCCGTATCAGTATACAGTAGGAGAAGTATTGAGACTGACAGAGGGAAATCTTTCTCCGGTACCAAATCCAAGTGAAGCGGAAGGAGAGGATCCGGACAGTCGAACCAGACCGGTATGGGAAAAATTAAATTCTCTGATCAATGATTATCTGGACAGTGTTACACTGGATGATCTTGTACAGCAGGGCGCATTTTATTTAGACGCATTATAATTACTCAGGCACAGGAGACCAAAATCACCAAAGAAGGGTGAACGGTCTCCTGCTTTTTTTGACATTAATGTTGTTTGGATATATAAAAAATGCTAAAATAAAAGGCAGTTGAAAAAGAGAGCATTATTTAGAAAGAAAAAAGATATATGAAATTAGAAGAAATGTCCCTTATATTCAGTGACGAAACAGAGCGCTACAGATCCCCGTCAGAACCAGAAGAAGGTGATAAGATAACAGTCAGGATTCGAACAGGGAGGGACAGTATAAAGAGTGCCGCACTTGTGCGAAAGACAGGAACAGTATGTGAAATGAAAAAAGTGTCTTCCGATAAATACTTTGATTATTTCGAAACGAGTTTTAAGTGTGGCCGAGATAGAGTAAGGTATGTATTTTACCTGGAAGAAGCAAAAGAAAAAAAGTATATTTTTTACGATAAAACCGGAGCTCATGAGGTAGAAAAGGGAGCAGAACAAGATTTTAAAGATGCCTTTTGGTTTGCACCCGGATTTCATGTACCAAAGTGGTCAAAGGGAGCAGTTCAGTATCAGATTTTTGTAGACCGTTTTTGCAACGGAGATCAGAAAAATGATGTAACGGATCAGGAATATTATTATGTAAATGGTCATTCCAAAAAGCTTCCATGGGAAATGCCGGTTTGCGGACAGGACATTCGCCACTTTTATGGCGGAGATCTGCAAGGAGTCATGAAAAAGCTGGATTACCTTCAGGATCTTGGAGTGGATGCAATTTATCTGAATCCGATTTTTGTATCACCCTCCTCCCACAAATACGATACCCAGGACTATGAGCATATCGATCCACATCTTGCAATCATTGTAGATGACAAAGAGCATGAGATGCAGGAATGGGAAAAAAACAACGGCTATGCGGAGCGATACATAAAAAGAGTCACCTCGAAACGAAATCTGGAGGCAAGCGATCAGTATTTTGCTTATCTTTGTCAGGAAATCCATGCCAGGGGAATGAAAATCATACTGGACGGAGTATTTAACCATTGCGGATCCTTTAATCGCTGGTTTGACAGAGAGGGTGTATATGACGGAAAGCCGGGCTTTGAAGAAAAGGGTGCATTCCGGGATGAAAACAGTCCATACCGTTCTTATTTTAAATTTGCAAAAGAAAAAGAAGACGGAACACCGGTATACGATGGCTGGTGGGGATTTGAGACTTTGCCGAAGTTAAATTATGAAGATTCTTATCTTTTGCAAAAGGCAATCTTTTCCGTGGCAGAAAAGTGGGCTTCACCGCCCTACAGCATTGACGGCTGGCGTCTGGATGTGGCTGCGGATCTGGGTTATTCCTCCCAGTTTAATCACTGGTTCTGGCAGGAATTTCGCAGCAGGGTAAAGAAGATCAATCCAAATCTGGTAATCATAGCAGAGCATTACGGAGATCCGTCGGAGTGGCTTTTGGGGGATCAGTGGGACACAATCATGAACTACGATGCCTTTATGGAGCCGCTGACTTATTTCCTTACCGGAATGGAAAAACACAGTGACCGCTATGTACATGAGCTTTTCCAAAATGGAGGAGCATTTTTCAATACAATGAAATACAATATGGCACGCATGCAAAGACCTACGCTTTTGTGTGCGATGAATGAGCTTTCCAACCATGATCATTCCCGCTTTTTAACCAGAACCAATAAAAGAGCCGGAAGAATTGATTCTGCCGGAAGCGGTGCAGCAGGAATGCATTTAGACAAATGTGCCTTTCGTTCCGCAGTAATGGTTCAGATGACCTGGCCCGGAGCGCCAACGATTTATTACGGAGATGAAGCCGGACAGGTTGGATGGACAGATCCAGACTGCAGAAGGACATACCCATGGGGACACGAGGACCAGGAGCTGATCTCCCTGCACAGGGATTTGATTCATCTTCGAAGAAAGCATCCTGTGTTTCTGGAAGGTTCCCTTGCAGAAGTGGGTTACGATTATGGCATGATTGCCTATGCCAGATTTGATGAAAAAGAGTGCGCAGTTATTATTGTGAACAATACAGAAGAAGTGAGAAAGGACAAGCTGAATCTTATAAGGGTCGGAGTCTTGGACGGAGACGTATTCACCGTGGAATTTGAGACAGGAAAGGGTGGACACTGTATGCCGAAAAGGAGTCTTTATCCTGTTTATAACGGAAAGCTTGAAGTGGAGGTTCCACCGAATTCTTCGATGCTTCTTATGAAAAAATAAAAGAGAAAGAGCAGGAAAAGCCTATGGAAAAAAGAAAAGACATAAGTGAGGTTAAGTTTACCGAGTTTGATGCTTATCTTTATGGACAGGGAACACACTACGAAAGCTACAAAAAGCTGGGAGCACATCTTTGCAGCAAGGACGGGACGGACGGAGTATATTATGCAGTGTGGGCACCGAATGCAAAAATGGTCAGTGTCATTTCCAGCAGCAACGACTTCAACGAAGAAAAAGGCCGAATGACGAAAGCCGATGGAAAGGTAGGTGTCTGGGAGTTTTTCGCACCAGGCGGAAAAGAAGGAGACATTTACCGCTTCGTAGTAGATGGAGCAGACGGAATTCGAAGATACAAATCTGACCCGTATGCATTTGAATCAGAGCACAGACCAAAGAACGCTTCCATTGTTTCCAATCCGGACCGCTATGTCTGGAGTGACGGAGAGTATATGTCCGAATTAGACGGACAAAACCAGCTTGCCAAACCCCTTGCAATCTATGAAGTCCATTTGGGCTCCTGGAAAAAGGATTACCGCCTTCAAGAGGATGGATTTATTAATTACAGAAGGCTGGCAGATGAACTTGCAGAATACGTAAATTACATGGGATACACCCATGTGGAATTAATGGGAATCTGTGAATATCCCTTCGACGGATCCTGGGGATATCAATGTACCGGATATTTTTCACCGACCAAGCGCCATGGAACACCAGACGATTTCCGTTACTTCGTAGATAAGCTGCACCAGTGCGGAATCGGCATTATCTTAGACTGGGTTCCGGTACATTTTCCAAAGGATTCCTTCAGCTTAGAGCGCTTTGATGGAACTACTCTTTACGAATATGAAGACGGACTGAGACAGGAAATGCCGGGTTGGGGAACCTACGCATTCGATCATGGAAAAAATCAGGTTCGAAGCTTTTTAATTTCCTCTGCCCTCTATTGGGTAAAGGAGTTCCATATAGACGGTATT
>CAVFRH010000076.1:0-4366 GCA_963624695.1 bacterium | reverse complement strand
TCCTGGTGTTAATAACTTATATTGCTTAATCATTTGAAAAACTCCTTATTTTTTTCATTTTTTTGCCTAACAGGCTTATCACGGCTTTGCAGCTTCAGAAATTTCCTGATGGTGCTCGTAAAGCTCGAATGTTAACTCTTCGCTAAATGTCTTTGGATAAGTGGACTGATTTTCACTATCTGAAGTCTCTCCTTCATAGAGTGCATTTGGATAGTATGACTGGAGCTCTTCACGTCCGTTCTTGATGATACACTCAGCCATTTCCATTGCTAATTCATTCGTATCATCACCCTTATCCAACACTGCAACAGACTCTGTCAAAGAGAAGTTTCCTTCTGTTGGATCAACATAGTCGATTGGTAAACCTTCTGCTTTTGCAGCAACAGCCTGATGTCTTAAACCAAATCCAATTGCAACTTCACCGTCCTCACAAAGCTTAAGCGGTGCAGAACCGGAAGACTCGATATGATCTCCTGCATTTTCGTAAATCTTGCTAAGGATTTCCTGTGCCTCATCCTCTCCATACTCAGAGATCAGAGCCTGCAAAAGCAGCCATGCTGTAGATGAAGATTTTACATCTGTTACTGCCAGATATCCTGAGTAAACCGAATCAGCCAAATCCTTCAGGCAAGTCGGTGTAGGCAGATTATTTTCTTCCAGAAGCTCTGTGTTTATAATAATGGCGCCCTCTTGAGAAGTAATTGGAGCTGTGTAATCTGGAACCTCTTCCAGAGTATTTACATCAAATGTCAATGGTAAGAACATTTCATTCTGCTCCTGAGCACTCTTTAAATAGAAAGTACTCATTGTTACCATATCCGCCTCAAGATTAGTACCTTCTGCTAAAAGCTTTCCGCCAAGCTCTGAAGTACCGAATGTCTCAAAAGTATACATTCCTTCGTATCCGTTGTTGTCAAGAGCATTTGACATTGCTGTGATTGCTTCATCATCTGCGTTAGAGTAAATTATTACCTTTTCGCTAGAAGTTGAGCTTGTGCTACTGTCTGATGATGCACTGCTACATCCTGTGAACATACCACAAGCAGTGATCATTGCCATTCCTAATGCTAAAAATCTCTTCTTGTTCATTACTTTTTTCCTTTCTTAATTACACTTAGTGTTTGACAAGTTTTGAACGTTTATTTGCAAGCCATGAAAAAATGACTTTTGCAAGCAGATTAGTTACCAAAATCAACAAAGAGAGAACAAATACTTCATTGTACTTATTCACGTATTGTAACTGTTTGATCTTGGTGGTAAGTACCATAGTATTTGCACCTGTAATAAATACCAAAGCACTGATGGTTACCATAGAGTTTATAAAATAATAGCTGAAAACTTCTATCAAGCTGGATGCCGCATTTGGTGTAACTACTCGTAAAATAGTCTTCAACCAGCTATCTCCCATTAGTACGCCTGTGGTCTCCCAACCGGCATTCATCTTGGAAAGAGAATTCTTCATCATCAAATATGGTGTTGAAAAATAGTGTATAATATTACAAAAAATCATAAGTCTGAATGTATTCTGCCATGTGCTTCCGGAAAAATTGAACATCAAGGCTAAGCCTAATACCATTCCTGGAATTGTATTGGTTACCAGAGCAATGATTTCGATAATGTTCTTACATGGTTTTGGCAGTGTACTTCTTGCCGTAATAAGAGCTGCTCCATAAGCGATCATTGTACCAAAGAGAGCTGTTAAAGCAGCCATCTCAATTGAATGCAAATAAACGGTTACCAGTTCATTATCTGCAAATACTGACTGGAAATGCTCCAAGGTGAATCCATTCTTATAAGGCCATCTTTCTACCAACGGTATTATAAAAATAACCGCAAACATGGCAATAATCATAAGAGATAAAACCGCACTGCTTATTCCCCAGCTCGTATCACGTTGCTTATTTTTCCTGAGTTCCACATCACTGATTCTGTCATAACGAATGTTGTAACGTTCCAAGTAATGCAAAAGTGAAATGCTTACTATGGAAGGTAACAGCATAATAACTGATACCACTGCACCTCTGTTAAAATCAGGAATACCTCCAAGCATCTCGTTATAAAGAGTCGTAGCAATGACGTCATACTTTCCACCTACAGAAGCCGGAATACCGAAATCCGTAAAGCAAAGGAAAAAGGTCTGAATAAGTGCACCCGCCAATGTTCCCAACAGTGGTCTTAAAACAGCAATCCAAAAAGTAGAAATTGGTCCATCTCCCATAGCTTTAGATACTATCAAAGTCTTCTTATCCACATGGCTCATGGTATTATGAATCAAAAGATATGCCACCGGAACGGTGTAAATCACATATCCTACCATAAGGCCACCGAAGCCATAGATATTGAAAAGCTGATGTCCAAATAGTCTTGTGATCAATCCCTGCTTTCCAAATGAATAAATGATAGCAAAGCCATAGGTAATAGTTGGCAAATACATAGGTAAAACAGCGATTGACTGCAAGATTTTCTTCGCACCCTTAGGAATTCTGGTGTAATGCACACTATATGCCATGACAAATGCGATCAAAACTGCAACCACAGCAGAAACTGCCGATACAATAAAGCTGTTCGCCAAAATTTTTCCGAAATGCTTACCCGTCAGAACTGAAATATAATATTCCAAGCTAATTCCGTTGCCTGTCCAAAAAGATTTGAAAAACAGACGCAAAACCGGAATGATCAAAAAAGCTGTAAATATAACTGCCAAAACAATGAAGATCAATATCAGTCCCTTATTACGTCGTTTCATACGCACCTCACACAGGAAGACTCATTCATACTGGAACCTCCAAAGAGAGCATAAATATTGTTACGCTTAATCTCCAACTGGTTCAGAATAAACTTACGAACAAAATCGTCCTTAGGCTGCTCAATAATTTCAGATGGCTGTCCATACTGAGCAATAGTGCCTTGATTGATAATCAATACACGATCAGATAAAGTCAACGCTTCTTCAGGATCATGGGTTACAATAATCGTAGTTAAATGAAATTCACGAGCAATTGTTTTGATACGATCCTTGATTGATTCTTTAATTACTCCATCCAAAGCGGAAAGAGGCTCATCCAAAAGAAGAATTCGTGGCTTCATTACCATAGTACGTGCTAATGCCACCCTTTGTTTCTGACCACCTGAAAGTTGATCGATTCTTTTCTTTAAGTGCTCCTGTAAATTTAGAAGCTGAATTAGCTCCTCTACTTCTTCTTTACTGGAAATACCAGGTTTATTCTTTAGTCCATAGGTAATATTCTGTTCTACATTTAAATTTGGAAACAAAGCATAATCCTGAAAAACAATGTTGAATCCTCTCTTCTCCATAGCGGTATGAGTAAGATCTTCACCGTTATAACGAATTACTCCTCCATCTGCATCGGTAATTCCTAAGATCAAATTTAAAAGCGTTGTCTTGCCACAGCCGGATGGGCCTAAAATAGAAACAATCTCTCCTTCCTCTATCTGAAGGGAAATATCCTTCAAAACCGGGGTGCCATCATATGATTTCTTTATATGTTCAAGTTCAAGCATATCTGTTTCTCCTTTCATTTCCCGCAAAGCATAACAAAGACTCATTTCTGCTTTCTATCATTTTTCTGTAAAAACTTTTTATAGCAAATGTAAATTAACATCAAAAAAAGCAGCCTCTCTTGTAGTTTTTCAAGAGTGCTGCTAATTCTTCAATCATGCAAGTAAACAACTTCCTCACTTGCATCTTCACTATTATTTATATATCCATGTACTCACGTTCCGCTGCCACTTTTCCACTTTGATCCAGATTATGTGAAAAGCGCTCATAATCACTTAAAATAATGCTCATATATAGCAGGTCTACTGCAAAAAGATCCGTCACCCTAGAAAAAATCGCATTACCATATATGCCACATACATCTCCCCCTATACAAAGAAAAACATCAGCATATTTGGAAATCACTGCATCCTTGCGACTGGAAACCGCAATTGTCAAGGCTCCTGCACGGCGAGCCACTTTTAAGGCTTTTACCGTATCCGCCGAAGATCCAGAATGAGAAAAAGCAATGGCCACATCATCTCCTGTCAGGTGTGTCGCCGCAATCTGTTGTAGATAAGCATCTGTATGCATTCTGCAATTTAAACCCAGATAGGTTAACTTTGTAAGGAAATCCACTGCCGGAGAAAAAGAATTTTCCACTCCATAAATGTCAATTGTTCTGGCTTTCGACAAATGCCAGGCCGCTTTTTCCAGGTTCTCCGGGGAAATAGATTTTAAAGACTGTTCTAATAATCCTTTCTGAATCTGCACAGATTTAAATGGAAGATCCGTCAGTTTTTCCCATGGTTTCAGGGAAAATCCGGCCATAAGATCAAAAGCTGTATTCTTCTCTTCCTCAGATTC
>CAVFRH010000075.1:0-21860 GCA_963624695.1 bacterium | reverse complement strand
GGACTGGCCCGCAGAGATCAAAGAGCTGGCCGGTGTGGTAAAGGAACTTAAAAATCCCTGAAAGGCCATCACCATACCAAGTGTAAATTCGCCGTCCAGTACCAAAAGGACACCGTAGCCCAGTACTGCTATATTGGCCAGAGCGGTGCAGATATTCGGTACCATTCCAAGCCACTGATTCAGTCTGGCAAATTTCACAAGCTGGGTATTTACGCTGGCCTGATAGCCTGCCACTCTGGCAAAATATCCTTTTTCCGCTCCACTGGCCTTTATAGTCTCGATCATGCTGATTCCGGACAGCATAGCTGAGGTCAGCTTTCCCTGATCTCGCATCTGCACACGCTGAATGTTGATGCGCTTCTTTGTTACCAAAGAAGACACAAACATATTTACAAAGATGGCACTGATGCCGATCAGGGTAAGAAGGACATTGTAGCGGAGCATAACGACCAGATAAAAAATCATCATGACCGAATTGATGGCAAGGGGAGCAAAGGTATTGACCAAAGTTCCCGCAATCGAAGCATTGTCTGCCTGCCGCTCAGAAAGGTCACCCGGAAGTCTCTGCTCAAAAAACTGTATGGGGAGACGAAGTATTTTCCAAAGGTAAGAGGAGCTTCCGACCGCTGCCATTTTTCCCTGGATCTTTAAGCTGTAGATGGTCTTTATCCAGGTCATCAAAATGATGATGCCGGAAAAAATGCTTAAGGCAACAATGAAGGGATAAAGCCAGTCCGGATTTTCTCCCGTCAGGAGCCTGTCCAGAAAGATACGGGAAAAGACCGGCTGGATGACACCCAGCAGGGAAATGATGCTTGTGGTCATCACAACAAAGGCAACAGCCGTTCCGGTTCCTGCCATTCTTTCTTTTATGTAGCTGAAGAGAGATTTTTTCTTTCCCTCCGGCTGGAAATTTTCTCCCGGTGCAAAGGTAAGACAGATCCCGGTAAATTCCCGGTCAAACTCTTCCCAGGAAACCACTACTCTGCCCCTTGCCGGATCGTTCAGGACTGCTTTTTTTCCCTTAAATCCGTCAAGGACTACAAAGTGATTAAAGCCCCAATGAATAATACAGGGAAATGGTCCCTCCTCTAATAGGGATTCCGGTTCCAGCCGATAGGCCTTTACCTCCATTCCGTAGCTTCTTGCTGCCTGTACTATGTTTTTGGCGCTTGATCCGTCTCTGGAAACTCCGCAGTCTACTCTTGCCTGTTCCAGCGTTATCCACTTTTCATAATATCCCATGATCATGGCCAGACTGGCTGCTCCGCACTCCAGCATTTCCAGCTGCATGATCACCGGTACATCTGCAACCCCCTTTGTCAGAGGCTGCTTTATCTTTCTATTTCCCATACTTCAACCCGTATAAAAAGCTTTTCTCTTTAATTCAGCAATAAAGAAAGAGGGGAAACGGTATCCGTAATGATCTTGGCACTATATACACCATCCGCCAATTCTTCCTCGATGGGGATTTCGTAAACAATGTCTCCCACGCTCAGATTTCCTGCCTTGCGGACATAGATGTTTGTGCTTTCCGTTACCGAAACCGGATTTAACGTAGCAGGCTCAAGGGTAACCGTTTCTCCGTTAATGGTTGCCGTGCGGTTTTTCACCACTGCATCCACGGCACTTTCCGGTACATAAGCTGCACTTTCTCCATTTTCCGATACCACTGCAACGTATACACTTGTCTCCAGCTTTGCCGTGGCACCCCAAATGCACACTCCCACTAAAAAAACGATCACACTGAGGAGCAGAGCCCACACGCCCGGTGTGGTGACATGCAGATAGTGATCCAGCTTTTCCGGAGAATTGATATATTCTTCGCTTTTTTTTCGAAATAAAGAGGGTTTCTTTTCTTCCGCCATCTTTTTCGTCCTTTGTATTGCTTAAATGATTTTGCCAAGTGCCGCCCTTAACTGAAAAAGGGCCTTTTTGTGAAGGATCTTCACATTTGCATAGGACATGCCCATGCGCTCTGCAACCTCTTTCAGAGTCATGTTCTGGTAATAGTGAAGGATCACAATGTCCCGAAGCCGCTCCGGTATAGAGCCCAAAGCCTCTGCCAGCTCCTCCAGTTCTTCATTTTCTATTAACGCAGAACAAAGTGGTGCACTGTCCACTAATGTTTCGGGCAATACACCACTTTCTCCGTTTTCTGCCGGTATCTCGGAATATACCTTTCTTGTGCGGTAATAATCCAGAACCGTATTGTTTGCTATTGTGTAGACCCAGGTCGACACTGCTGCCTTTTCGGGATCAAAGCGATCTATGTTACTTGCGATCTTTAGGAAAACATCGGATACAATGTCCTCTGCAATCTGGTCATTTCCGACCTTTTTGGTAACAAAGTAGCTTACTTTTTTATAGTAATCTGTGTAGATTGCCTCGACGCTTACTGCTTCCTTCATCTGACTTCTCCGTTGTGTTCCATTTTCCTTCCCTGCTGCATGTAAGGATTTCCTGCTGCATTCAGTTCAAGGTCATCTAAGGAAAGCTCTTCCCTTTTGCTGCCGTAGCGGCTCATGGTGTCGTCGATGAGGGACTGGAGCTTGCTGTTTCCTGCAAAATGCTGAAGATCGAAGAGCTGCTGTAAATTCATACTCATATTCGTCACTCCTTTTTTAAGAGGACTTTGCACGAGGCAAAGTCCTTAGTGTTAAAGATAAATATTATTCGTAAATAATTCCCGCTTCAAGAAGCTTAGGAATCAAAATTGCATCCAACTGAGTGGATGTCATATTTTCTTCATCAACTTCGAAATACATTTTCTGTACAGCCTTGAAATCTGTATAGTGATATACAGTGCCGCCAGCTGTTGCATGTAAGGTCTTTGTATTTGGATTGTAGGTAAGTCCACCAAGTACTTTATCCAGTGACTCTTCTTTTAATTCTTTTCTGTCTGCCATAATTTCTGTCTCCTTTTCATTTTTATAAAATCCTGTTTCATTATTTTCTTTTACTTATTTATACGAATCAGTTTGTATAAAGGATAATTTTTTAATATTGTAACTCAGCCTACAACATCGCCTGAACACATCTCGAATTTGCAATCTTTACAATCATTCGGACATGTCTCAACACTATTGCATACAAAAGCTAAACAGCTTGTTGTAATGATGTCCTCTGCATCAAATTCAATTTTCTCCATCTCCGGCTTTTCAAACTTCATAATATTTCTATCTCCTTTCATCACCTTTTAATTTTTTCAATTGTCTTATAAAGCTCAGAGTGTTTATCATCTTGTTACTTTATTATACGAATAAACACTCCAACAGGGCTAATCACCCTGAACAAAACTTATTTTTTATATATCTTTTAACAGTTTTTGTCGTTGCTGCTTATTTCATCCGCATCTTCTGTGCAGGACTCCTCTGCTTCCTCCATCTGGCCTTTTTTCTCTGCAAAATAAAACATATTTTTCACTGCATCTTCCATGTCTTTCTTTTGCTTTGCAACATTGCAGTCTCCTGTGTCGGGACATCCCTTAAGCATTACACAGCTTGGATACAAAGGACATTCTCCGCACTTTTCAAGTTCAGTATATACTTTCCACTCCTTCAGCTTTTCCTGATTGCATTCCTTTGAGTAAATGCTTCCAAATTCGTCCTTTACGGTATAGTGTTCGCATTTGGAAAGTCCTCCATCCGGCTGTATGATCACGGAAACATTGCTATCTGCCATACAGTGATTTGTCCGAAGGGAGGGCAAGCTCTTGCCTTGGCTGTATTTGCCTTTTTCTGCAATGTAGTCATTGAGCTCGATCACCTTCTTTGTCAGGTGATTTTTTTCCTCTTCGCTGTAGCTCCTTGGATTTGTACCCTCATTTTCAAAAAGCTCATGAACGTACATGGATACATTCTTGCATTCCTTGAAGTATTCGCTTAGCTCTTCGATCAGGTTTTGCGTATCGTCTTCATTGTGGAAGCCTAGGTTTATACGGATGGAAACCCGTATTCCTGCCTCTGACAGCAGGCGGATGTTATTTAAAACTCTTTTATAAGGACTTCCCTTTGGGTTGATATAATCCTTTACCTTATTGTATACATCTTCGGTACCATCTATGGTGATCTGGACATTTTTTAACTTCCAGTCTTCTGCCGCCTTTTTTACAAGCTCTTCATTAAAGAGGAAACCATTGCTGATCATGCTGGAGGAAAACTCGACATCTTTCTCCTTTAGCTCCTTTGAGATAAGGGAGATGATCTTTTCACCCACCAATGGCTCTCCGCCAAACCAGCCGATGGAAATCTTCTTTCCTTTGCTGTGCTCTGCCATGTAGTCCACAGCTCTTTTGGCTGTCTCTTCGCTCATGTGGATGTGTTCGTAGTCACATTCGTAGCAGTAAAAGCAACGTGCATTGCAATAGCTTGTGGGAAGGATGGTGTACCCTGTAATGGCATCCTTCTTTTGCATTGCTCTAAGAAGTGTTCGAAGCTGACCGACTGTCTTTTTCTCATTGTAATCTACCGGAACTAAGAAGTGCTTTTCGATCAGTTCACTGCAGCTTGAATCTGCTTTCGATGGAAACATTTCAAGAAGCTCTTTTTCTTCTTTATTAAGTTGTATCAGCTCTCCTGAGACTACATTGTGAAGAAGCAGCCCGTCTTCGTACTCGGTCTGCAGGACGTATTTGAAGATTCTGTACTGCGTATCTTTTAATGTCTGCTTACCCCAGATCTTTTCGATCTTTCCTCTTGCTTTATTTATGACCCGCATTACGCTAAAAGCTCCGCTTCTTCAAGTTCTTTCATATATTCGTGAACATATTTCTGAAGCTCTTCCTTTGGCTCGTCATATTTTTCAAGAAGCTTCTCGACGATTTCTTCTTCTGTGGTTTCTTCTTTCAGAAGCTCGAGAATTGCTGCTGCACTTTTGTTCAGCTTCAATATGCCATGTAATTCATCGGCACCCTCTCCAACCGGTACAGCCATCTGCTGTTCATCGATTTCCATAATCTCGAATGTATATTTTAATTTCAATACCGATTCCCTCTCATCCTTTGAATACTTGAGTTGCCAAAACATTACACTCTGTTTCATTAAAGCATATTTTTAATTCAAGTGCAATTACTTTATTCCCTTTTTCGGTCTTTGCCCAAAGCTCTCCAAAACACATGCAGCAGAATCACAAAAAGAACAAGTATCGTTCATAAAATGAACACACTTTTCCAATAAACTAGGTTCGTATTTTCGAGATGCACTAAGCATCTTTTTAATACCTAAGTATGCAAGGAAAGCTGCCAGTGGCAGGTTTTCTGCATTATGATTACAGAAATGAGAGGTTTGAAATATGTATAATAAAAAAATGTGGGCAAGTCTTTTTGCCGGAGGTCTGGCCTCCGCTCTTTTGCTTTCCGGTTGCTCTGGCAGTGAAAGCGGTAATTCCATTACTTTATCTGAAAGCACTCTTTCCGGAACCGTTTCTTCGATTGACGGCGATACCATCATCTTATCCACCGCAGCTTCTATGGGTGGCGGGCAGATGATGGGCGGCAGTGCTCCCGGCGGAAATGCCCCGGGAGGCGATACTTCCGAAGGAAATTCTTCCGAAAACGATGTTTCTTCTGAAAACGCAGAAGAAGGCGGCGGAAACGAAACTACCGATGAAAATGCTGCCGGTAATTCAGACAATCAGACACCACCGGAAAAACCGGAAGGCGAGGACAATACAAATGCGGAATCTACATCAACCGAAAATCAGACTCCTCCGGAAAAGCCGGATGGTGAATCCGATACAAACCAAGCTCCTTCTGATGCTTCCGACAGCAGTGCCGTAACCGAAAATAAAGAGGCACCGGATTCTAGCGATTCGATTAAATTTGAGCTTGTTTTAAAAGATACTTCTATATTGAAGGATTCCGATGACAACTCCATTTCCCTTAGCGAAATTCAGGAAGGCGATACTCTTACCGTAACCATTGATGGAAGCGGATCCATTACAGCTGTTGTTTTAGAGGATGAAGCAAGCAGCCAGGGAGGCCCGGGCGAGTCAAGTTCTTCCGTCAGCTACACTGCAGTGGAAGAAATCTCGAAGGATACAGAGCTTTCTGATGAAAGCTACAGCTCTACCGTAAGTGATGAAAATGCCATCCTGATCTCAAACGGAGCAACTGCTACCCTGAGCAACATCACAGCCAGCAGAACTTCCACAGACAGCACCGGCGGAGACAATTCCAGCTTTTACGGTGTCGGCGCAGATCTTCTGACCACAGACGGCACGGCCTATGTAAAGGGCGGCAGTTTTACAACAGATGCAAACGGAGGTGCCGGTCTCTTTGCTTACGGAAACGGTGTGATCTATGCCGCTGATTCTACCATCGAAACAAGTGCCGACACTTCCGGCGGCATCCATGTAGCCGGCGGCGGCACCCTTTACGCCTGGAACCTGACTGCCACCACAGCCGGGGAATCCTCGGCGGCTATTCGAAGTGACCGTGGCGGCGGCACCATGGTCGTAGATGGCGGAAGCTACACCTCTACCGGAGTAGGCTCTCCTGCTGTATATACAACCGCTGACATTTCCATCAACGATGCCGTTCTGACCGCAAAAAATTCCGAAGCGGTCTGCCTGGAGGGCAAAAATACACTTCGTTTATATAATTGCGATTTAAGCGGAAACATGTCAGATGATGAACAAAATGACACCACCTGGAATGTAATCTTATATCAAAGCATGTCCGGCGACTCAGAAGAGGGCGAAGGATGCTTTCAGATGACAGGCGGAAGCCTTACGGCTAACAACGGCGGTCAATTCTACACCACCAATACCGCCTCCACCTTCTATCTGTCCGGTGTAAACATTACGAATGCAGAGGATTCCGAATTCTTCCTGCGCTGCACCGGAAACAACAATCAAAGAGGCTGGGGAAGCAGCGGCTCCAACGGTGCTGACTGCAACTTCACTGCTTCCAATCAGGTAATGGAGGGCAATGTCATTTACGACAGCATCAGCAACCTGGACTTTTACATTACAAACGGCAGCTCTCTGACTGGTGCCTTTCTGGATGACGAAAGCTATGCCGGAAATGGCGGAAGCGGCGCATCAAATCTCTATATCAGCTCGGATTCCAGCTGGATCGTTACCGCAGACAGCACCCTCACAAGCCTTCAAAGTGAAGGCAGCATTAAGGATTCCGATGGAAATACCGTTACCATCAAGGGAAGTGACGGAACCATTTATGTTCAGGGCGACAGCGAATTTACTGTTACCGTAGAAAGCTACAGCTCTACTGCAGACCTTTCCGGTGCTGCATCAGCAGACAGCTTTTCTGACCACGCTGTAGATATGCCTAGTGAATTAAACTGATCTTTTAAATAAAATTTTAGAGGTGTTGCAAATGCCAACACCTCTAATTTTTTGATACCAAAGTATGCAAGGAAAGCTGCCGGTGGCAGGTTTTCTGCATTGAAAATTTCAGACACTTCTTCAGTTTTCCACTTTCTTTGCTCTCGCCACCTTGATTGGACAAACTCTTAGACACATTCCACATTGTATACAAAGCGAAACATCAATTACCGGATAATCAAACCCTTCCTCATCCGGCTGCATGGAAATGGCTGATTTCGGACAAATTGCACAACATGCCGTGCAGCCACAGCAATCTTCTTTTCGTTCGTAAAGTATGGGAATCGATTTATTATTCATTGTCAGCATCACTCTCTTCCATAATATCGGGATTTTTCCTCTTCCTAATTAGAACTTTCTAAATTTCTTTATCCCTTTTATTTTTTCTCTATACCTCACTGGTATTTTGTCCCACATTCCATATATCAGTTGTCTCTTCCAATATTTCTTCCAAAACCATTTATCCACGGCTCCATAACCGCCTTTTTGATACAACTCCAGAATCTTCGTACGTTGCGGATTATACGCACTTGGTCTTAGCAGCATTTTATTCTTGAATGTTACATCTTCCACACTGCTCTCCTGCACATCCAATGCATCACCATACTGTTTCAACAGCTTCTTTCCCTGCTGTGTATTTACAAGAAGGCAGGATATTCCCTGCTCAACTTTCCAGTTTCCGCCAGCTTCTTCTAAATACTTTGGATGACGTTGACCAATTCCCCAGAAATCTCCAACTGTAATATCTCCTACGCGATCCAAATTCGCATAACGGCATGTATAACAATTAGCCCGATAGAATCCCGCCTTTAAATAAAGATTGTAAAAGGACGAATTGTAATTATCAAAATAGATCTTTTTTTCTCTTCCCTTGCAATCACAACCGGTAATGGTTCCTTTTTCACCCCATCCGTGCCTTTTATCACGAAAATTCATTTCACTTATTCTGATGTGCTTTTTTCTCTCTACCATGCGTTGGTATCCCTGAAGAATTGCAGTACTCGGCACTCCATGACAAATCAAGTCAATGATGAAAAGATTATCATACTGCTTTCCATTCAAAAATCCACGCAGGGCCCCTGCCTGGCATCCGGTTCCGGAAAATAGAACTTTTCGACCTGCTTTTAAATCCTCTTCTACTTTGCAATATGTATCTCCTAAATCGCTGTGTGCATATTTCGAAGACTGTAACCTGCCCAACTCCTCCACATGATCAATTCGAATATGCATCGGTGAAAGACCTTCTGTGCTGTCTTGCATTGCGCATCCATACACAACACCGCCTGCTTCTAAAAATTCCTGTGCAATTCCGGCAAATGCTCCGCCGGAAGCTGATTTTTGTCTCGTTGTTTCTTTCTTCGCTACAACAGCTTTTACACACCGATTTTCACATTCCATGTGCTTATGCTGATAGGCACAGACCTTTTTACATTTTCCACATTGAATGCAGTTTTCTTTATGAACAACCGGATAATAAAAGCCACAACTATCCGCTTCCATTGTTATCGCATCTTTTGGACAGGCATTGCTGCATGCACCACAGCCACAACATTCTTCCTTGCTGCGAAACAGAACCATTTTCTTCTCATGCTCTATGCACGGTTCTGCTTGTAATATAGACTTTAAATATTCTGTTGAATTTTTCCTTTTTTCAGCCAATAATGCATCAACCGCAGTCCAGTCTGTATCCTGAGTAATTTTTTCGAAATCGGTTACTTCTGATGCAATATGATCTTTCAATCCGACATCATTGAGGAAATCGCTCACTCGCATACCGCTTCCTTCAATCGCAACTGATAAAAAAGGTCTATGGAATTGTACAGAAAATGCTGTCCCATGGAAGGAATTTGTCACAACACAGGCAGCATTTTTTATATACGATAAAAAATCCTCAATACCTGCATCTGTTACATTGTGAATTGAATCATCTGAGATAATACGATTACTGATCAGATAAATTGGAAACCCCGTTTTCTCAGACAAAGCCTTTGCAAGCTGCAGTGTCAATGGCTCCGGTCGAAGCATATAGACAAAAATATAATTTTTCTCCATTGGTGCTGTATTTGCATATTGCTCCCAAAAAGATGCATCATATAAAAATGTTGGATCTACATCTGTGCGCATTTCACAGTTGCAAAGCGGTGCAATCAACTCGATAGAAGAACTTTCCCTCAAAGATACTGCTTGAAACTCTTTTAAGCCACTTCGCAGCATTGATTTTTCCTCTGGTGATAAATCCGATACCCCTACACTCGCTGCATATGCATATCGTTTCATCCATTTACCGCCAAACTGCAATGTTGTAAAGTAAGAAAGCAGTCCTGCCCTCGGACTCCATATCTGATCACTTCCAGCAATCATTGTATCTACATCCCCAAGAAGTATTTCCGCCGCTTCTTTTGTTGAACATGTTTTTATCTCAATCTGTTTTTGGCAAAAAGCTGCCAATTTTTTATTTTTCGTTGTGTAAAGTTTTCTTGCCCGTTTGATTTCCCATTTACTTTTAATAGAGTATCCATTGCCGGAAGGTACAATCAAATTTTTGATTTTTTTCGCCAGGCTTTTCTTTTTTACTGATCGTTTCTGTAAAACAAACCCACTGCCGCCCAGATCTTTTATTTTCTGCTGCAGTGCAAAAGCCTGCAGGATCGAACCGTAATTCGTCTTATCGCAGTTCGTTATAACTGCAGCTTTCATCTTTCCATACCTCTCTTACTTTTTCTTTTTGCCACTTTTCAGTTCTTTTATGATACCGAACAATGCTTTCCTCTTCACCAATATTATCGCTACTAAAATCAGAATAATGCCATAGCGAATCAAAACATTGCTGTATGTAAGTGTAAATACAATTGAAAATGCAATTACTACTGCTGACATCAAAAAAATAAACCTTATGTCATAAACCTCCATGTTATTCAGATTTGCTTTGCAAATCGACTTCATGATTCGATAGTGCGCAAAGGAAAAGAATATATAGCAAGCCAATGTTGTATATGCTGCTGCTATATAGCCAAAAACCGGAATACAGATCGCATTCAGAAGTAAATTCAAAATAGCACCTGAAACAGAGGCCCACATGATTTTTTTCGTTTTCTCATAATACAGACCAACGATTGAAAAAATATTATACAAAAATGTAAAATAGGAGCTCGCTGAAACAGGTGGAATTACATACACTGCCTCATGATACTGTGAAGGAGCCATAATATAAATAATTTCTGGTGCAAATGCCGTAAATACTGCAGTGATCAGCGTAATCAAAATCATCACACCATTAATCGTTTTCCGAATCGCAGCATAATTTCCGTCTTTGATTCTCTGATAGATCCAGGGTTTTAATGCATCTACAATACTGTTCTTTAAGACATTTACCACATAACCCGCTGAATATGCCACGCTGTAGATACCGGCCTGTGCTGCACCAACCATATTGCTGATCATAATTCGGTCAGATGAAGATAGAATCGTTAAAGACAAACTATGCGGCAACAGTGGCAGCTGTACTGCTAATGCATGCTTCCACCCTTTCGTAGAAAAAGCTTTTCCTGCACGTTTCCAGAAATAAACATAAAATATTCCACCGAAAATAACTTGAACCAAAACGATAGAACAAGCCCGTGCGATAGCCTCATTCGAGGATGACAGCCAAACAAAAAGAATTCCAAGTACAGCATTCAATGTCACCATGGAAATCGTTCTTGCTACCAGGATTACATACTTATACTCAAATCGCTGCTGCATCCCCCAAAAGCTAACCGGAGGTTCAAAGAGTATCTGAGCAAACAGCAGGCAGACTAACATAAAGGGCATTCCAATCAGTTCATCGAGCCATGTATGAAAAATGAGATATACAACAAATAGGACGATTGTCAATACAGCTGACAGCGAAAGCAAGGGCACTGCCGCATCATCCTTTTCCTTTTGCGAATCTGCCTTTGTATAATTATTGACATATATGACACTGTGCATGTTCAACGTACAGAACACTGTTAAAATGCTGTACCACGAAAGATACGTACTGTACAGACCATATTCTGCCGTAGGCATCAGTCTTGTGAAAATTGGAACTGTAATGAAGGCTATACACTTTTGCAGCATGGTACATGCTACAAACCAGAGCCCTGCCCGTGCCGCAACCGGGATTTTTTTGTACTTCCTATAGAGTTTTTGAATTAGGTTATTAATAGACTTCATCGTGTATCTTCTCTCATTTTGAATTGTATTTTACGGTAAAAAATACCTTCCAGACTGTGTGAGCCTTCTGATTTTATACTTCACAGCTGCTTTTATCCTTTTTCTCCACGGATAATGTCCATAAAGCTCAACAATCTTTTCGATTCCACCACTTTGATATGACTGCCAAAATATTTTCCTATTTCCTTTTGCCTTAGAAGGATGCTGCAAGTTAGGCTGCATCATAGAAGCAAGCGGTAATTCCTGAATATCACATACTCCTCTAATTGCACGCAGAAGATCTTTTCCCTTTTCATTTTGAACTAAGAACATTGAGACACCTTTATTATCGTTAAAGTCCGGTTTTGCACTCTTAATGCCCCATGCATCTGCAATCGTCAAATCAGATGCCCGTTCTACACAAGCATATTGGCATTCATAACATGCTGGTCTCAGACACAAATCCGTATGAAAAATTTCCCGATATGTTACTCCTGCCTGCTTCTTTCCATTGACGGTATATGTTTCGATATGGCCATCCCATCCGCACTGCGTCTTATCACGGAAATCAAATGCTTCGACCTTACAATGCTCTTTTTTTTCAATATATCTAACATAGTCTTCAAAAATTTTAGGGCTTGCACAACCGTGGCAAACTATATCAATTGAATAGAACTTTTCAGTATTGATTTTCTGGATTTTAAGTGCTTCTATTACACCCCCTACTTGACAGCCGGTCCCGGAAAACAGCACATATCGATCATTTTTCAAATCTTCAATGACTTGTTGAATCACACCTCGCATATCGCTCTGTACATATTTCGATTTGCACATTGCATCACGCTCTTTCTTGGAAATTGCACGTACATGCCTGGCATGCATCTCATTATCCAAGACACAGCCATATACACTCCCACCCTGTTCCAAAATCCAGTCTGATGCTGCTACAAAAACACCTCCAGAACGGCTATTCATACGCACAGCATCCTCTTTATGTTTCGCCACATAAGCCGTTGTGATATGTTTTTCTTGCTGTTCTCCAAAGTTTCCCTGATTTTTCTCCGTTTTCAGATTTATCTCATTTTCCATAACTTATTCTCCCTTTTGACAGGGCATTTTTGAGCCATTTCTTTGATTTTTCTCTTTCTACCGACAGTTTCTCACGGACCGGTTCATAATCAATTATATTTTCCATTACTTCCGCATTGTCTATGCTCCGATTTTCTGTCCCGGTAAGATGAACCAGATTATCGATTCGGCTGCCTTTTCCACTCGGCTCATAGAAAAACTGCTTTTCTAAATTTAAAGAAAATGCCGTTCCATGAAAAGAACCAGTAACAACATAGTCTGCATAAAGCATCCATCCCAGAAATTCCTCGGGAGAAGCATCATAAATTGTCTTTGTACCTGCTTGTTTTCGTGGTGAAATACTAAGATACACAACCGGCAGGCCAGTTTTCTCTTTGAGTTTATCAACAAACGCAAATGTTTTCTTTTTATCGTGTGGAAAGTACACCAAAATATACTTCTTGATGGGCGGAACAAATTCACAGTACCGCTCCCAATCTTCTCTAGCCAGAAGAAGTGTTGGATCAAGAACCACCTCTGCATTTTTCCCGGTAAGACTATGAATCAGTTCTGCGCCTGAAGCTTCTCTAACGGACAGTGCCTGTATCTCATTTAAATACTTTGCGGTTTGTTCATATTTTTCCTCTGGCAACGGTATATTCCCAAATGACGGAGCATATGAA
Source organism: bacterium (assembly GCA_963624695.1). Taxonomy (GTDB): domain Bacteria; phylum Bacillota; class Clostridia; order Lachnospirales; family Lachnospiraceae; genus Alectryocaccobium. The sequence goes on along the minus strand of CAVFRH010000075.1, from coordinate 8,589 downwards.
ATTTTCTTTGAATTATCCTGAACAAAATTTAAAAAATATGTCCAATCTGTATGTGTCAGCTTTGTATTCCATACCTGATCACTACCGGTTATAAAGAAATCATACATTTGGTTTACTTCTACTGTATTTTGTGATGTAAGTAATGAACCTGCATGAATCTGTTTTTCTTCATAAACTCTGAATTTTTCAGCCTTGTTCTTTAGTTCTTTCCCCATCACAAACTTTTTTAAAAGGCCCTTTAGAGATATCTTTCCTTTATTCTTTTCCGCGTTTTCGATATCCTGATTTACGTATTGAATCACTTCTGCCTGCATCCCGAATGATTCTATCATCTCCTGCAAAGCAAAAGCCTGTAACGACGCTCCAAAATTCACTGTATTGACAAATGTAAGAATTCCAACCTTCATTTTATTCACATTCCATTTCCGCCTATACCAAGCCAAAAATCCGCATAATACTTTGAAACACAATAATTAGACTTTACATATGTTTGTGCTCTAAGTGCAGCATTTCTCCATTTCGGCATATCATCCAAAACAGATTGAATCGCATTTTGCAAATTTTCTATAAGTTTCTCATTTCGTTCCAACAAAAGTACGTCCTGTGCAGGAACATATTCAGGAATACCACCGGAACAAGTCGTTATCAAAGGAACCCCCGCTGCACAAGCCTCGATCATCGTCAAACCAGCCGGTTCTTCCCATACTGACGGAAGTACCGCAATATCTGACAGCTGATAGTACTTCCACATCTCCTCATAAGCTACAAATCCAGTAAAGCATACCTTTTCCCCAAGTGATGAAAAAAGCTGCTCCATCTTCTTTTGAAACTCTGAGGTCTGACCTGTTCCAAAATTGTGTGCTCCCACAACCATCAAAACAACATCTTCGCGGTTCAATCTCTTAAAAGCCTCTGTCAGTTCCTTGATTCCTTTTGTAGGCGCAATGCGTCCCGCAAACATAAGAATCTTTTTTCCCGAATCAATCCCCAACTTTTTTCTCAACTCGTCTTTTTCTTTGCTTGAAATTTCCTGTGCAAAGTGATCACAGTCAAAGCCATTTTTCACAATCACACACTGCTCACTCATATCTCTTCCGCAAACTTTATTGATATGTTTTTTTAAATATTCACTAATCAACAATAACTTACACTGAAGTACCGCCTTTACTGAAACGTTATTTGGAATATCATTGTGCAGATGATAATATAGTTTTCCTTTATACTTTTCTGCAATGGCAGAGTCATTCAACACATTCAACAGATAACCTGAATTCTGAAACACCACTTTATCAAAATCATGTTCTTTCAGATAACGAGAAATATATTTCAAAGAATACTGTTTTCGTAAATACTGATGCTTAGATTTTTTCTTTTTTCCAATGGACAATCCTTTATCTACGATCTTGTCACACCGATCTATCATTCTGGACGGAGGAATAAAAACGATCTGAGTCTTGCTATATTCCTTAGCTACTTGCTCAGCCTCTGCATCATAAATACTTAAAACCGTTAAATCCATTTTTTGTTTTGTTTCATTTTCTTTGATCAAATATTCAATTAAAGTGGAAACAGCACCTCCACGGACCGCTGGTACCGGCAAATTTACACAAGGAGATATTATCAATACTTTCATCGTCCGTTCTTCCTCCTATCTCTGTACCATTCTATGAAAGGAGTTTTTCTGACGATTTTCTTAATTTGATGCATAATGCAATATTTACGCCCATATCCAATATACTTATTCAAAATATTTTCAAAAGGCATCTGTGCAAAATCGTCCCAAAACTTTTCATATCCTTCTGGGCATTCTGTCGGTTTTCTGAGATTATGCTGAAACTGCAAATAAGACTCATCTGTCGTCTTCTGTAGAAAGACATCTCTGCTCTGGCCTATCGTTTTCACAAGTTCCTGTCCTTGCTGTGAATGTACGAGCACAAGTGACACACCTCTTTTATATTCTAAGTCAGGAAAGACTTTTTCGACGCCCCAATAGTCCCCCAGTGTAATATCGCTTATTCTTTCTTCTTTTGCATATGGACATGAAAAGCATCCCTTTCCAATGCTGTATCTGGCCATGTGCATTTTAGAATAGACCGAGGTTTCTGCGGTATTTACAAGCGTTTTGCCATTTTCAAACCGTACAAAAGCCGGATACGCTTTCCATCCTTCTGGTTTATAACGAAAAGAATACTCTGTGATTTTGCTCCCATTTCGCATTTCAAGCCACTTACGATATGCATTCCAAAACTCTACCTTGGGAGCACCATGGCAAATTACATCCACTGTTATAAACATCTGACGTGGAAGATTCTGTTTTTCTATATATTGATTCAATGCATTAATCTGACAGGGTGTTCCTGAAAAAAACACGTGTTTTCCTCTTTGGACTGCCAAATCCAAATTCATTTTCTGAATCTCGCATCTGCTTTTTACGTACTTTGATCCTTTAAATATCTTGCACTCTTCCAAAGACTCTACACATTTATGAACAACGTTCATTTCACTATCAAATGCTGCCCCGCAAAAAACAGTATTCCCAGCGTAAAGTTTTTCAAATGCCTTGCATAACGCAATAAAAGCCCCTCCGGAGGAACTTTGCATTACTTCTTTTCTTGTATTTTGAAATCCATAAATCTCATTCATCATCCTTTTTCTCAGCCAAACGCCTCATCTAGATATCCCACAGAAATATCTCTCTTTTTCTTCAATATTAAATCAACCTGTTTCCAGTTAATGTCCGGCATCTGCAACATATCCTCTGCCGTTACATTTTCCTTAATCATACGGCTTGGAATCTCAAGCATCTTCTGCAATCCCGTCAGACGATTTACCTGTGCCTTACCAATTTTGGGAAATGTATAGAAGGTTCGATGATATAAACAACTGAATACGGTACTATGGAAAGAGTCTGTTATCACATAATCCGCGTACCGAATCGCTGCAATAAATTCTGCCGGATCTGCATCCCATAATTTATAATCTCCAAATTTGAAATCATATAATTCAATTCGTTCCGTATCCAAAAAAGGCATTGTAACAATTTTTAACCCTACTTTATTCGCAAATGTTTCGATTAATTTTCGCTGCGCTTTTGTCCCGCGCAGCATGTAAACAAAAATGTAAGGCTCACTACATAGTCTTTTTTCAGATATCCTATCCCAAAAGCTGCGGTCTACCATTAATGTTGGGTCAAGTACGGTAGTACAACACTCCTTTCCCATCACATCATTTATCAACTGTGTGGATGCTTCCTCTCTTGTCGAGATTTTTTTATACCCCGCAAGATTTTCATAAATCTGCTTTTTCTGTTCTGCTGTAAAACTGTCTACTCCTACACTCGGTGCATAAGAAACTTTAAGCTTCCCGGATTCTGCAAATGTTAACCAGTAAATACTGTCCGTAGCTACTAGTTCCGGATTCCAGACCTGATCACTTCCACAGACGAAGCCGTCATAATTTTGATTGGCCTCTGCAATCGCATCCTCCGTATACTCTCTTTCTGAAACACGAAGATTTTCATCAATAAATTTCTGGATCTTTGCATTTCTGGCACGAAGTTTCTTCAAACCAAATTTCCAGATAATCCGTTTTAGTGTCGTTTTTACACCATACCTTTTCAGTTTATCTTTCAAATTACTAACAGAAGCCACCTTCTTACCATACTGGCACAAGATTTCATACTCTATACCTTCACGTCGATTCAACTCCTCTTGTAATGCATACGCCTGAAGAATTGATCCATAGTTATAACGCCACCACGTTACTCCTGCAATCTTCATAATGTTTTCATACCCTTACTGATTTATTTTTTAACTTAATTGACCGAGTTGCTGCACATGCCAAAAAATATGGGATCATAATGTAGTAATACGTCAATGCAGTCGAAGTCATATTGTAGATCATGACAAATATCTGAATTTCAAATGCAATACGAATTGCCATGCTCTCATCTGTGGAAAAAATCTTTTTCTTGTCAGAACTTACCTTCTGGAGACACCGAAATGCCTGCCATGCGCCCAAAACAATCACCAAAACATATAAAATAAATCCCACTACGCCAAGTTCTGCCAATACCTGCAAATAGAAATTGTGAGCCGTCGTTGTGATTGCTCCCTGACTTGTCGCATATACTTTGTAGCTTCCATACCCACAACCCAATATTGGGTTTTTCGTAAACATTTCAATGGCCAGATTCCATAGACTGTTTCGTCCATTCAAAATACCAGCACTGCTGCCTTCCAACTCAGACGATTTATCAATTATCGTCGTAAGCCCCGGTATATAATCAGCCAAATACTGGTATGCTGCCCAAAGAGCAAGACATATCAAAATCAATGCTATGATTCTTCTTCCTACATTTTTTTTACGATATACAATCATCGTTACCGCAATTGCAACCATAGCTGCCAGAAGTGGCGATCGTTTTGATGACAAAATTAAGGCATATAAAATTATTAACGTTGCAACAACTGCAAATCCGATATGCTTTTTACTGTGCTTCTTATTTCTTAGCATTCCAAGTAAAAACTCAACCCAAAAAAGTATGCCTATTCCAAGTATCATTCCATTCGTGCTGAAATGTGCTGAAAGCCCTGACATCCATCCTTTGCGGTAATATCGCAATACATCACTCAGGCTTGATCCGGAGAACATAAGGCGTGCAAATCTCGTATACAAAGATGCATTATAATAAAACACAATTGTTGCAATCGCATGAATCAACGCATAAATGCGCGTAAGCTTCATCCACAGAGACAACCATCTTTCATCGGAATATGTTGCAAAAAGTACAAATACAACCAATACGATGTTTTGAATTATGCCGCCCGAAGACAACGTTGTCTCCAGACTAACATTATCCACTAAAATCAACAGTAAAATAGCAATCCATGTGGCACAATACATCTCATCTGCTTTATCCAATAATTTCACTTTTATCCGTGACACAAAACACAGCACTATAATTAAAAGTGCCGGAATTGTAATTGAACTAAATGGGATAAAAAAACGACGCAAACCATTGAGATAGCAATACCAAAGCAATAGAAATGTCGCGATAAGATACTGATCTTTTTTCTTTACTTTCATTCCTCTAATGTACTTCTTTTTTATCAAATGTTATTTATAAACGTTTCGTATTTTTCCTTCAACCTGCAAGCGCACCTTGAAATATTATATGCTTCGATGCTGCTCTTATGCGATGCATAAAATTCTTTTCGCTCCGTCTGAGGTGCATTCAAAATAGATTTACACCACGCAGAAACGTCCTCAGTCAATGGCAAAAACACTGCTCTGTCTGCTATGTTCACTTCTCTCGGAACCTGATCTGATGTCACAACCGGCAAACCATTAATCTGTGCTTCTACAAAAACAATGCCTAGTCCCTCATACTTTGTAGGCAAAACGAATACATCCATCGCGGCATATAGCTGGGCAACCTTATCCGTAATGCCGTAGTAAATAATTCTATCCTTGTATGGATGTTCTGCTATTTTTTTCTGTATCTTCTCCAGATTTGGACCATTTCCAACCAGCAGCAGCACTGCATCTTCTCTCTTCTCTGCAACTTTTTCAAATACCTTCAAAAGATATTCGTGGTTTTTCTGATCATTAAATCTTGCAACATTGCCAATCACATATTTATCTGAAATACCCAGTGATTTTCTTACCTGTATCCGCTCCACTTCATTGAAGATGAATTTTTCTGTTTGGAACGCATTTGGCAACACCTCAAATGCTCCCTTTCCAAACATCCATTTTCCCGCCGCTTTACTGCAGGCAAACCCATATGTATAAAGCTTTCTCATTAGCGGCTGCAGTACATGATGAATGCGCTTATGATCACACGTAACATTATGACTATGTGCGATTCGAACTTTGATTCCCGCAAGTTTTGCCATCATCAATTCGACAGTAATTGTTGCACTATTTCCGTGGATATGAATGATATCATATCCTTTTTTCAGCTGCCTCCACATTTTTTGATAATAAGCAACCGGATTTTTTCTTTTCGGTGGAAGATCTATCACCTTTATATTATTGTTTTCTAATTTTTCACGATATATTGGCTCTACAGGTGCTCCTGTAATAACATCCAATTTAAATTGGCTTTTATCCAGATGTGTGCCATAATTCATAACCACACCGGTAATGCCATTTGCCGCCAGATTCTTTGTAACATAAATGACTTTAACCATGCACACTCTCCTGTATATACTGGTCAATGTTATCAATAATCACTTGCGTATTACTTTCATAACTATTAAATGCATGGTCTCGCACAAAATCAATTGCTGCTCCAAGCTCATTTACATTCTCTAACCCGCAAATAAGATTTTGATCTTTAAACTGCCCGATCACCTGCAGCTGATGATCATCCACATGCTCTCCGTATTTTGAAAGTCGCGGAACAGCAATCACCTTTTTGCCTTTCTTTACTCCACCGATAATAGCCCCCGTACCTCCATGGGTAATGACAATCTCCGCCTTCTCTATCTCAGCTGAAAATTCATCTCGGTCCAGAAACTCCCTATACGAATAATGCTTCGGCTTATAATCACTGTATCCAATCTGTGCAAAAACATTCTCTGCTGTGACAATGCCCTTCTCACAAAGCACATCTACTGCCTGCAGCAGCCGGTTAAACTGAAATTTCTGGGAGCCCAATGTTATAAATATTTTCTCTGCCATAATCATTTTCTCTCTTAGTAAATCCCACCTAAGTAAATCGCCTTCGGGTAAATTTTCTTCATGCTCTCCCATTGCACATAGAACCGATCTGCAAACTTATACAGCAACTTTCCCGTTTCTGTAGGAGATGTAACCTTAGCAAAAGACTCTATGTAGATTAGTTTCTTTCCCTTTGCTTTTGCAATTAAACAAATCGGTATCATAGCCAGAACTCCAGTGCAAATCACCACATCCGGCTTTTCTTTCCTGTATATCCGGATTGATGCCCAGGTATTCTGAATCATTCTCAGGATAAAATCCTTCTCCCGGCGATTTACCTGTTTCATGTAATAGGTTTTTTCGCCCTTTGACTCCGCGTTGTATCCGGTCTTCTCCGTGATCACAAAGCTGTCATATTTTTTCATCAGCGGTTTTAGCATCATAAGCTGCTCATAGTGTCCCCCGGATGAAGCAGCAAAACAAATTTTTATCTTTTTGTTACTCTCCATATCCCATCCTCATAAATAGCTCTTTTAACACCGAAAAGGGCTGCATATGCAACCCTTCTCAACTTCACTCCTCTTTTCTTTACACTGCACCATCTTTTTTCAACACCAGCTTCACTGTCTTAAATAAAATTTTGATGTCCAGACCAAGGTTCCAGTTTTCGATGTATTCTCGGTCCAGACGAACAACCTCTTCAAAATCCGTAATGTTGCTTCGGCCGCTTATCTGCCAAAGTCCTGTGATTCCGGGTTTTATTGCCAGTCTAGCTCTGTGATGGGTTTCGTAGAGTTGGGTTTCTGATATCAGCGGCGGACGGGTTCCTACTAAGGACATTTCTCCCTTTAGTACATTGAAGAACTGGGGGAATTCGTCGATGCTGGTCTTTCGGATAAACTCGCCGATTCCGGTCTTTTTCGTACCATCCGGAAGGATCTTGTTGCCGATTACTCTCGGATCAAAATCCAGCTTGAACATTTTTCCGTCTCCAAGCTTATTGTCCTTTAGGAGCTCTGCCTTACGCTTTTCCGCATCCATATACATGCTTCGAAACTTATAAAGTGTGAAATGCTTTCCGTTTTTTCCAACCCTTTCCTGTTTAAAAAGAATGGGACCGGGAGATGCAATGTATATGGCCGGACCGATAAAAATGAAAAGAATGCCGGTAAAGATACATCCGATCAAACCTCCCACAATGTCCATAAGCCGCTTTAGAAACAGCTCTCTTTCGGAAGCATAGTTAATGCTGGTCGTCAGCACTGTATGCTTTCCAATATTTTCTATAAATTTTTTTCTTCCCTTGGTCTCTGCTACAAAAGGCAATGCCTGGTGTACTACAATTCCCGCTTGGGTAAAAAGCTCCGCCAGCTTTCTGGAATCCTCCCGGTCCATGGGAAGCACAATGAGCACTTCATCGATCCAGGACTGACAGGCATACTCCAAAACATCCTCTCTGTCTGCCACAACCGTAAGGCCCTCTACTTCTCTTCCCTTCATGTTGGTATCTATCACTGCAACTCCGGAAAGAATATAGCGAGCATAGTTACTCTCGTAGGTATTTTTGATTACCTCGGCGAGATTTTTTTCAGAAGTTACCAGCAAAAGAGTCTTTCTGCTGCCTTCCCATCTGCCCTTTCGCAAATAACTCTTCCAGCAGCAGCGGCTGATATAGGAAAGAACCGCATAGATTACAATATTTAACACTAAAAATAATCTGGAATATTGCCCTGCACGATGGATCACGTACAAATAAAGGATTGAAACCAGTCCGACGATGGCATCATGCTGCAAAGAAATGACCAGTTCCCTGTAATATCCCCTCTTTAAAACATTCTTCATGGTTCCGAACATAGAAATCAAAATCACATCTATGACTTCTATGATCAGGGCCATATTTCTGTTCAATGGAGCTGAATA
>CAVFRH010000074.1:0-5818 GCA_963624695.1 bacterium | reverse complement strand
ATTCTATATCAGACTTCGTGAAAGCTTTTTGTATCGTGAGGACGCCAGCGATGAGCATATCCTCTTCAATGATGTAGATTATTCGGATAAAGAATACCATGCAGAGTATCCTACGATCCATCATTTGATATGTGATCTGATGAATAATACGGAAGCACATGATGTGAGAGTGGTTTATATCGCATGTGCCTGGTTAGTGGCTCATAGGGGACATTTTCTCAGCAATATCGATATTAAAAATATTGAAAAGCTGAAGGACATAGAGAGTGTCTATACAGATCTTATGAATTATTTTTCGGGTAATGGGTATGACTGTCCTTGGAAATGTCAGGATATATCAGGATTTGCTGACGTTATGAAGAAAAAGCTTTCTATTTCAGCGAAAAACAAAGAATTAGTCAGCATACTGCTTGGTTCAAAAAAGCCTTCAAAAAAAGTAGACCAGGAAGGTTCGTTCCCATTTAATCAGGAGCTGATCATAAAGCTTTTGGCAGGCAGTAAATGCAGCGCCAAGGATCTGTTTGGAAAAGAAGAATACGCAGAGTTTGAATCTTTTTCTCTTGGAGATGATGATGAAAAGCTTGGCAGTCTGATGGCTGAGATAGGCGATGATTTTGAGCTAATCAAAAGACTGAAGGCGGTATATGACTGGGCTTTGCTTGTTGACAACCTTGGTGACTATAAAACAATATCTGAAGCAAAGGTAGCTGTTTATGAGCAGCATAAAGCAGATCTGTCACTCCTTAAGCATTTTGTCAGAAAATATATTCCGGAAAAATATGATGAGGTATTCCGCTCAGAAGAAACAACAGGCAACTATGTTTCATATTCATACCATACAAATGATGGCAATACGTCTAAAGTAAAAAAGGCAAGTATTGAGGTGTTTTCGGATTATGCAAAAAAACTCATCAAAAATATCGTACCGGCAGAAGAAGATGTGAAGCAATTTGACGATATGTGCAAACGCCTTGAAACTAATACCTTTATGCCAAAACAGAAAAATACAGATAACAGAGTCATTCCGCAGCAGCTCTATTGCTATGAGCTTATGCAGATTTTAAAGAATGCCGAAAAATATCTTGAGTTTCTAAATGGAAGGGATGAAGACGGACTTTCGGTATCTGACAAGATTGCATCTGTATTTACATTTAAAATCCCTTATTTTGTAGGACCTTTAAATGAAAAATCAAGCCATGCCTGGATCAAACGTGAAGCAGGAAAGATATATCCGTGGAATTTTGAAAAAATGGTCGATCTCGATGAGAGTGAAGAAAGATTTATCAAAAGGATGACGAATACCTGTACCTATATGCCGGGAGAGCCTGTACTGCCAAAGGATTCTTTGCTTTATCATAAATACATGGTTTTAAATGAAATCAATAATCTTCGTATAAATGGAGAGAAGATCTCTGTAGAGCTGAAGCAGGATATATATAATGATCTCTTTATGAACTTCAAGAAAGTCAGCAAAAAGAGGCTGATCGATTATCTGATAAGCAACGGAGTAATTGAAAAAGGTGAAGAAGAGCACGTAACCGGTATCGATATTACAATCAATTCCAATCTTGCACCGCAGATCGCATTGAAACGCTTACTTGGAGAAAAGAGTTTAAGTCAGTCTGATGCGGAAAGGATCATAGAACGATCATCTTATGCAGAGGATAAGGGAAGACTTAGCAAATGGATAGAAAAATATTATCCGGATCTTTCAGAGGAAGACCGAAAATATATATGCAATCTCAAATTTAAGGATTTTGGCCGCTTATCAAAGAAATTTCTTTGTGAGCTGGAAGGAGCAAAGAAGGACACAGGCGAAGTATTTACGATCATCGGAGCTTTGTGGAATACACAGAACAATCTTATGGAGCTTCTTTCTGATAAATATACATTTATTGATGAGATAAGGGAGTATAGCAGGGAATATTATGCTGCGCATCCGACTACATTAAGTGGCAGACTTGATGAGTTATATATATCAAATGCAGTAAAAAGGCCAATCTACAGAACACTGGCAATCGTAAATGATCTTGAAAAAGCATTTGGAAAACCGAAAAAGGTCTTTATAGAGATGGCAAGAGGTGGAAGGCCTGAGCAAAAGGGAAAAAGAACCTCAAGCAGAAAGCAGCAGATATTGGATCTGTACAAGAAATGTAAAGATGAGGATGTAAAGATTCTCAAGCAGCAGATCGAAGAGATGGGAGAATATGCAGACAATAAGCTCCAGGGCGACAAGCTCTTTCTTTACTACATGCAGCTGGGAAAATCTATGTACAGCGGAACACCGATTGAGCTCGAGAAATTATCAAGCAAGGCCTATGACATCGATCATATTTATCCGCAGGCATTTGTCAAGGATGACAGCATCATCAACAATAAAGTGCTTGTTTTGTCATCTGAAAATGGAGCAAAAAGCAATATTTACCCGATAGATGGTACAATAAGGGAAAAAATGGCAGGCTACTGGGTATTTCTTAAGAACAATGGTCTTATAAGCGAGGAAAAATACAAGAGACTTGTCAGGAACAGACCATTTTCAGATGATGAAAAGCTTGGATTTATCAATCGTCAGCTTACGGAAACATCGCAGTCTACCAAGGCAGTTGCTACGATCTTAAAGGAAAAATTTCCAGATACAGACATAGTCTACAGCAAAGCAGGACTGGTATCAGATTTCAGACATGAATTTGATATATACAAATCAAGGCTTTTCAATGATCTGCACCATGCTTCAGATGCATATCTTAATATCGTAGTCGGCAATGTATATGATATGAAATTTTCGAAGAAGTGGTTTAATGTTCATTCTAATTATAGTATAAAGACAAAGACAGTCTTTACAAATACACTTATATGTGACGGAAAGACGGTATGGGATGGCAAAAATATGTTGCAGCAGGTCAAAAAAACAGCACAGAAGAATAATGCCCATTTTACAAAATATGCCTTTTTCAAAAAGGGCGGCTTGTTTGACCAGATGCCAGTGTCAGCATCAGAAGGACTCGTACCACTTAAAAAGGGATTGTCGACTCAAAAATATGGTGGTTATAACAAAGCAAGTGCGATGTTCTATATTCCGGTAAGATACAAGGCAGGAAAGAAATCAGAAGTATTTATTATGTCTGTCGAGATGCTGGCAGGAAAGAGATTTCTTGCGGATGAGAGTTTTGCGAAGGAATATGCTTATCAAAGAATGGAACGTATCTTAAATAAAAAGGTAGATGAGATTACCTTCCCTATGGGTATGAGGCCTTGGAAGGTCAATACGATGCTTTCACTGGATGGATTTAGAGTTTGTATATCTGGGATAGGTAGTGGGGCTACAAAACTTATTGCACAGTCAGTAACTCAATTTTCTGAAGATCCATACTGGAAATTTTATTTAAAAAAATTGGAAAAGTATTTTGAGAAAATATCGAACAACAAGAATTATATTTATAGCGAGGAATATGATCAAATTTCAAGAGAGAAAAATATAGAATTGTATAGGATCTACATTGGAAAATATGAAAATACTATATGGAAGAAAAGACGAAATGCTCCATTGGAAACACTCAAGGAGGGGGCAAATAAGTTTGAAGAATTGAGTTTGAATGATCAAGTTAAAGCATTGCTTAATATTCAACAGACCTTTGGAAGAATAGCAGGAGGAATCGATTTGAAGCTGATTGGAGGAGCGGGTAAAGCAGCAGGAAGTGCTCTTAGTGCGGCTGTATCAAACTGGAAAAAAGATTACAATTCGGTAAAGATTATCGATTCTTCAGTAACAGGCCTTTGGAAAAAAGAGTCTGAAAACATTCTGGAACTGTTATGAGCTGGAGAACAGTTATAATAAGCAATCAATCAAAACTTGACTACAAGATGGGGCTGATGGTTGTCAGAGGTATAGAAACGAAGCGTGTGATAATAGATGAAATAGCAGTATTGGTAATCGAAAATCCTGCGGTTTCCATGACCGGTTGTCTTATTGAAGCCTTGATTGAGAAAAAAGTAAAGGTCATATTTTGTGATTCCAAGCGAAATCCTACTGCAGAGCTGATAGCACATCACGGCAGCCATGATTGTGCTGCTAAGATTCGTACGCAAATGGCATGGAGAGAATCAGCAAAAACGCTTGTATGGCAGGAAATTGTGGCAAATAAGATTAGGAAGCAGGCAGTTTTTTTAGATGAGCTTGGGAAATCAGATGAAGCAAATATGCTGATGGGATATATCGGTCAGATAGAAAGTGCCGATGTAACAAATCGTGAAGGCCATGCTGCAAGGGTGTATTTCAATGCACTTTTCGGCATGGATTTCACGAGGGGTGCAGATATCCCTATTAATGCAGCATTAAACTATGGATACAGCATGATTTTATCCTGCTTTAACCGGGAGATATCTGCAAATGGATATCTGACACAGCTTGGAATATTTCACAGCAATATGTTCAATCATTTTAACCTTGCCAGTGATTTTATGGAGCCCTTTCGCATTGTAGTGGATCGCTATGTATATGAGCTTTCACCAGTTAAATTCGAAAAAGAAGAAAAGCATGAAATGTGGAAAGTTTTAAGTCATAGGGTTCAGATTGACGGATATAGTCAAACTATTATAAATGCGATAGGAATATACACAAAAAGCCTTTTTGAAGCTTTGAATGATGAGGATGCATCTGAGATAAAATTTATTACATTAGAGAACGAGATATGAGCGGTTTTCGATTTATGAGATATCTGGTATTTTTTGACCTTCCAACGCTAACTGAAGAAGACAGGAAAAATTACAGACATTTTAGAAAGGCATTGATAAAAAACGGTTTTATCATGCTTCAGGAATCTGTATACTGCAGAATGATTACTTCTCCGTCGATGGAAAACTCCATAAAAAAGATGCTTTATGAGAACAAACCACCGGAGGGCATTGTTCAGACATTGAGAGTTACGGAAAAGCAGTTCGCGAAAATGGATTATATTGTAGGAGAAAATCAAAGCAATGTGATTGATTCAAAGGAGGCGGTAATTGTCCTATGAAATTTGTATATCCTAATATAAACCATGTCGTTGAAATTACAGAGGATCAGGTTAATACACTGGTCATTGAAAATCAAAAGCTGTTTGCAGAGATTTTACAGGATCTTTGTTGCCAGCTGCAGGGAGATGACGGCAGATCTGTTCTTTCGAACAATGAAAAGATACTGGACATTTCAAAGAATTTGGAATTGCTAAGTCAGTTTGTTCCCTTTGAGATCAATAAGAAATCATTGATCTCAAGGGTGATTTCCTTAATGGAAAAGCAATCTGTAGATGCTGATCATTATGAAGAAACCATGGAGGAGCTGAGCAGATTGGAAGCATACATGTATCATCTGGCTTTTGATATGACGGGTGATCTGACATTTACAAAGATAAGTCCGGCTTCCCTAATCAAGGCAGTCGGCATAGAATTTGAAGATAATTATGACAGCCTTGCGGAAAAGCTGATCGATTATATGGAGCTTGTGACATTTTATGATCGGCCAAAGCTCTTTGTATTTGTAAACTTGCGAAGCTATATCTCGGATGCGGAAGCAGAAGCATTCTTTGAAACGGTTCTTAGCCATCAATTTAAAGTTGTTTTAATTGAAAATAAGGAATATAATAGGATTGCATTGGAGAAAAGATACATTGTTGATGAGGATTTATGTGAAATCTTCTGAGATGTATACCCTATGAAATACCACCTCGGCGATAGCAGGTCGTTTTCCTCGAATTTGAGATTTGAGGTTTGAGAGCAGTGTAATTCCATAGGGGTCTCAAACTATATTTTACATTCAACGTTTCTTCGAAAGTTTGAGAGC
>CAVFRH010000073.1:0-4033 GCA_963624695.1 bacterium | reverse complement strand
GTACTTCCTACATAACGTCCAACGATCATGGAATCAATCGTATTATAAAACTGCTGCAAAATATTTCCCATGATCAGCGGCAGCATCAGCGTGATCAGTTCCTTTTTTATATTTCCATGAAGTAAATCTTTTGGGTTTTCCATATATTTTTCACTGCACATCGGATGTGGCAGCGGGCTACTCCTTTCCCAGTAACATAATCTCCGCTTAACAATATATGAAAAAAGCTCAATCTTGTAAAATGCATATTTGGTGCGTATAATATAAATAACACTTTATATATCAGAACAGGAGAACACAATGACTTCTTCCGAAATCGAAGCATTTTTTAAAATCATAAAATGTGGCTCTATTTCAGCCGCCGCTGAAAATCTCTTCGTTACACAGCCGGCGCTGACCCGCCGGATCCAGACTCTTGAAAACGAGCTTGGCTATGCCCTGTTCAAACGAAAAAAAGGACAGAAGAATATTGAACTGACAGAAAAAGGAAAGGCATTTATTTCTGTTGCGCAGAGATTACAGGACCTCTGGCAGGAAGCAAGGGATATCGGAGAAACAGATCACTCCGACCTTCTGAAAATCTCCGCGATCGACAGTGTCAGCAGCTATATCCTTCCGGAAGTCTTTCGCAGTCTTTCAGACGAACCGGAGAATATCCGGATCTGTTTCCGGCACTGCCACTCCTTTGAGGCTTACGATTATGTTGCAAATGGAATTGCTGATATCGCCCTGATTTCTGATCCCCGCTATTATCCGAATCTGAAAACAGTTCCTCTGTTTCAGGAACCAATGATCCTGCTGGTTAATTCTTCCAGTTCCTGTCCGGATACAGTTTCCCCAAAAGCCCTTGATCCGCGCAATGAAATTTTTCTCCCGTGGAATCCGGAATTTCAAGCATGGCACGATTACTGGTTCGGATCAGCAGCTCAGTATCACGCATTTATGGATCAGATGAGCCTGCTGGAGTATTTTCTTTCCTGGAAAAACACCTGGGCGATCGCACCCTTTTCCGTTGCCGATACTGCCAGCAGGCTTCCTTATGTTTCTGTACGCAAATTAGACTTCGCGCCATCGCCAAGACTTATCTATTATGTCAAAAAAGCAAACCGTGAAATTAAATTTGAACAGACATTCCTGCATATTCTGCTGGACAAACTGAGCAGCATTCCGGAATTTACCATCATTCCTTAAGCATCCAGCTTTCAAAGAAACAGATATTTTTGTCATCCGAAATAAATATATCTAATTGGTATACCCAAAATGTACCCACGTAGTTTATGCTGCCGCATTAGCATTTATACTATCAATAACCTTCCTAATACCCATCCACACTGTCAAGTCGGTAAATATCTCTACAACACTTCCCTGATCTGTAAATGGTGATTCCTGCAGAACCGAAAGATCCTTCATCATTCCATTATGGACGATGTACTCGACTATCTGATTTACAAAATAAATCTGCCTGCTATCCAGGTTAGTATTGGTCAGATACTCTGAGAAGGCTTCCTTGGCTGCATTCATATCGAGACCTACTATCTCTCTTACAAATTCGCCAAGCGGTTTTGAGCCGAACTCATGCTCATAATCTTGTTTTGTTCCAACCTCCTGCCAGAGGATTTCTTCAAGATTCTCAACATCTTTAGATGTTAATGGCTGATTTGTCTTCAGCTTTGCTATCGCAATATTATCCTGATGCTGCCTGATATAATACTCTGCCTTGGCCTTATAGTTCTTCAGCTCATCATTTTCAAGCTCTGATTCATTCCATTCGGTTGACAGTAAATCATCCTCAAAATTTGTATCATAGCGGATTTTATGCTTAGGGATGTACTTCATCAGGTCACGAAGTTTTTCTCTAATTTCTTCAAATTCATTGATGCCGGCATGATCAACATAATTCGTATTAAGGATCTTATTAATCAGTTCTGACTGTGCCTGTATCTCTGGAATATTTGCAACGCTTGCAATGCCGGACACTTTCTTATGAAGATCGCTTCTTGCACGTGTGTATTTCTTGCCTACAAGATAAGCAAGCTCTATGCCATACATCAATGCATCGAATCGAACTGCACTGGCTTCATCTCCATCCGGCAAAATAAGAGGAGCAACCTCTTCTCGTACAACCAAAGTGTCCTCATAGCTTAATGCTTTATAATTATCACTTGATGAGTAAAGGTCCACATATTTCAAGTGCTGCCTTACAGCAAAATTGTCCCTCGGAAGTTCCTGCACCTTTCCGGTCATAATCTCAACCAAAGCCTTCCTATAAGCAATTAACCTATCAGTCTGATATTCGATATCCTGAAGCTTATAAGAGATTTCAAACTGCAGATTAAAAATAGCTCCCTGAAGAGCAATCATATTTGCAGTTGCTTTCCCCTTGTTCATACGGAAAAATTCAAAGTTTCCACAGAAATCAAAAATGTAAAATTTCTGTTTATCTTCACCGTCCAATAAACCTGGGCACAATCTGGTGCCTCTGCCAATCATCTGCCAGAATTTAGCCTTGCTCATTACTTTCTTGAAGAATACAAGATTCACGACTTCCGGCACATCAATACCGGTATCAAGCATATCTACCGAAATAGCAATCTGAGGCATTTTCTTTGCATCAGAGAATTCATCAATCGCACTCTGAGCATAGGTCATATAATTATCAATTACCTTGGCATAATCCGGTAAATTCGGATATTCCTTATGAAAGACCTCAAGTATTTTCTCTGCGTGATCATGGTTTTTAGCAAATATAATTGTTTTACCGAGCTTCTGACCATAATCAATCTTGATGCCATCTGTCATCAGAATATTTAATACTTGCTTAATCGTGTCCTCATTAAAAATCCAGGTGTTAAGAGCAGATGAGCCTATGGCTTCCGGCAAATCACCATGTTCATCCTCAAAAGTTTCCTCATAGACCTCTTTATCCTCATCCGACAGTTCGTCATAAACAATGCCCTGCTCTATGAACTTAAGCTTTGATTCAACGGAAACATAGTCTACTAGATAACCATCCTTAACAGCCTGCGCCAGATCATAGCCATATGTAGGCACACCATTTTCCAATTCAAATACCTCATAGGTATTCTTATCAATTTCATCCTTTGGTGTAGCGGTAAGGCCCACCAATGGAGCATCAAAGTAATGAAAGATATCTCTATACTTGTTATAGATAGACCTATGAGCCTCATCACAAATCACAAGATCAAAATGGCCACAGGTAAATCGTTTTCCCTCGCTATCATTTACTGTATCAATGCAGTTCATCATGGTCTGATAAGTAGAGAAAATGCAGTGAGCATTGTAGTTATCCTTCTCTTCCACCAGATTTGAACATGACAAGTTTGGCAGCATATTTACAAAGCTTCTTTTTGCCTGAGTAACAAGTGAATTCCTATCCGCAAGGAAAAGAATATTCTTAACCCAACCTGCTTTTAACAGGCAATCACATAGAGCTATCACTGTTCTCGTCTTTCCAGAACCGGTGGCCATAACAAGTAAAGCCTTTCTACGATTCTTTTCATCGAAGCTATTGCAAATTGCTTTAATAGCAGATTCCTGATAATAACGGCCAGCAATATTTTTATCCACACAAACGAATTTAAGACTTGTCCTCATGGTCAATAAATTGAACCATTTCTCCAAGTCTCTCTTTGAGTAAATAACCGAGCATTTTCTTTCCGGATACTGCCCATCAATAATGTGTGTCTCAAATCCGTTGGTTAAGAAAATCACCGGTCTTCTCTTATATTTATTTTCTAATAAATCAGCATAAAGCTTTGCCTGCTGTCTTCCCTTGGAAACATCCACGCAGGTTCTCTTTGCCTCTATCACTGCAAGGGGGCGATGCATATCATCATAGAGAACATAATCCGCAAAGCCGACCTCTGATTTATTTGGCATACCGGGAAGCTCAACTTCGTTGATCCAATCCTTGCCCTCTGTCCATCCTGCATCCATCAGCATTGAGTCAATGTATAGCTTTCTGGTCTTATATTCTGATAAATCCAGTGGCTTCGGAACATAAGTCTGTTGC
>CAVFRH010000072.1:0-15766 GCA_963624695.1 bacterium | reverse complement strand
GGTAGATGGGGTCTGAATCTGCTTCTTTTTTAAATTTTCAACGTCTTTGGGTAAAATAAAGGCTACTTCATAATCAGTTCCGATTACTTCCGAGATAGTAACCTTTAGTGGAAGCGTGTATTTTTTCTTAATAATGTCCAGTCCCATCTGGCCTTGTTCTTCTGAGACCATAATGGTAACCAGGTCCTTTTCTATATTATAAACCGACAATGGTTTTAGCCAGGTGTTGAAGGAAACATTAGAAATTTCATGCTCCTCTTTCATTCTTTCTAATATTTCATTCCATTTTTCATTAATTAAATGCATAGTATCCCTCATTCTAAAAGCTTAATCATAATGATTTTAGTATATATCCGATGAATAATCAACCAAAAATCCAAAATGGGGCTGTGTGGAAAAGAAGCTGTTTCTTCTATAATAAAATACAATGTGGATAAGTGATGTGGAAAAGAAAAAAGAAAAAAGAATTTTTCCGCGAAAAAGAAACTTATCCACATAAGACATGTGGATAAGTGAAAAAGTGATTTTCACACGAAAAATGGAATAGCATTATAATAAGGAAGAAAAAGATCTAAAAACGGATTGAAAAAGAAGTTGTAAGGCAAGTTATACACAAAATTTCCACAAAATGTGGATAAATCAGCGTCAGCCGATGAAAATCCACTTTTTTTACATGGGGTTGATCTTGAATTTTCCACTTGACTGGATAATGCAATATGAATATAATCGAGTTGATGTTTTCTTCAATAGTAGAACTATGCCCATATGGGAAGAAGAATAAGGAGGAACTACTAACATGAAAATGACATTTCAGCCAAAGAAAAGATCCAGATCAAAGGTGCACGGATTCAGAGCAAGAATGAGCACAAAAGGCGGAAGAAAAGTTTTAGCTGCCAGAAGACTTAAAGGAAGAAAAGTATTATCAGCTTAAGATAAGACCAGCAAGACCGCTTTTGGGTGGTCTTGTTGTTTCTAGTAAGAAAAACGTATGAAATATTCCGAGAGCTTAAAGAAAAATCAAGATTTTAAAGAAGTATACAAAGAAGGAAAATCCATAGCAAACAGGCATTTGGTTTTATATGTGAAGAAAAACAGCCTTGGAAGGAATCGAGTGGGAATTTCTGTCAGCAAAAAAGTAGGGAATAGTGTCGTCAGGCACCATCTTTGTCGACTGATCAGGGAGGGCTACCGCCTGCAGGAGGAATATTTTCGTATAGGATATGATATGGTATTTATAGTAAGAGTAAATGCTAAGGACTGCACTTATAAAGAGATCGAAAGTGCAATTTACAATCTTTCGAAAAGCCATCATATATTGAAAGAAGAATGATATGAAATTTATATTAATAAAATTAATTAGATTCTATCAAAAATATATCTCTCCGTTGAAGACAGTTCATTGTCCTTATACACCGACCTGTTCTCAGTATGGCCTGGAGGCTATTCAAAAATACGGAGCTTTTAAAGGTAGTTTATTGGCAATCTGGAGAATATTGAGATGTAACCCGTTTTCCAAGGGCGGTTATGACCCAGTGCCGTAGACAAAAGTCTGTTTTTGGAGGAAGAAAAATTGGGCTTATTTCTTAGCAAAGTAACTACGCCTATATTCGGTTGGATTGTGCAGCTGCTGGGCTGGGTAATCGATGGCGTCTATATAGTACTCGACAGCATTGGTATACCAAATGTTGCAGTGGCCATTATTTTATACACAGTAATCGTATATATGTGTATGTATCCTCTGACAAAGAGACAGCAGAAGTTTTCAAAAATGATGAGTTATATGCAGCCGGAGATAAGCGTTGTCCAGAAGAAATATAAAGGACGTCGGGATCAGGAAAGCATGTACAGGATGCAGGAAGAAACCAACGAGATTTACGAGAAATATGGTGTATCTCCTTATGGAACCTGCTTACCTCTTATCATTCAGCTTCCGCTTCTTTTTGCACTTTATCAGGTAATTTACCATATTCCGGGATATGTTGAAAGAGTAGCGTCTATTTTCTCAGGACTTGCTACCAAAATTGTATCTATTCCGGGTGGAACAACAGCATTTGTAAATTTCCTTAACAGCAACAGTGTAAGAATTTCAACCTCATTGGGAACAACACTTACAAAAACCAATGTGATTGATGGACTTTCTGCGCTTTCAAGAAATCAATGGGCACAGTTGGCACAGCTTCCGGAATTTTCCGATATTAGTGCCACAATTACGCAGACAGCAGAAAAGAGTGCACAGGTAAATGGATTCCTTGGACTGAATATTCAGGAATCTCCAATACAAAGTATTCAAAGCGCTGCGGCCAACGGATACTGGTGGCTGATAATTATAGCCGCTCTGATACCGATTTTAGCTTGGTTTACACAGTGGATTTCTACAAAGCTTCAGCCAAATCAAAATGCAGCTGCAGCAGATGCTGCCAGCGGAAATTCCATGAAAATGATGACTACATTCATGCCTATTTTCTCTGCATTTATCTGTTTATCCTTATCAGTTGGTATTGGTATATACTGGATTGCCGGTGCAGTGATTCGTTCGGCACAGACGGTATATCTTAACCGCAAGATGATGAAGGTAGATATCCAGGAACTGATCAAGAAGAATCAGGAAAAGGCTGCCAAGAAAAATGCTGGAAAAACGAAAGAAAGTGTAACAGGCTCGAGGGTTGTTGAACAGGCAAATGTAAAAACCCGAAGAGTGGAAAATCCGAAGGGAAAATACACAAACGATACATCTAAGGGATCAGATTATTATGAAAGCTCTAAAAATGCAGATCCAAACAGCGTTTTTGCGAAAGCAAACTGGGTTGGACGGTATGACGAAGAGCACGCAAATGATAAGAGATCCAAGAGTAGAAAAAGAAAATAGTTTATAGCCGTTGGAGGTAATAATGGATTATATAGAAGTATCTGCCAAAACGGTCAATGATGCTATTATGAAAGCTTGTATGGATCTTGGACTTCCAAGTGATGCACTTGATATACAGGTTATAAGTGAAGGAAGCAAAGGATTTTTAGGAATAGGCGGAAAGCCTGCTGTCATAAAAGTTTCAAAAAAGGCAGAAAAAGAGAATACAGAAGCTCCTGCAAAAAAAGCAAAGGATGAGAAAATAGAAGTCAAAAAAGCTGCAACAGAAGAAGTTTTAAAAGAAGTGAAGGAAATGCCTGCAACAGAAGAGAAAACTTCCGAACACAAAAAGAGCAGTGAGCAGAAGGAAAAATATCCAAAGAAAAGGAATAACAAGAAAAATTATTCCGGAGAAAAGAAAGCAGAACACAAACCTGCATCAGAGAAAAAAAGAGAAGTAAAAGACAGAATGGAAGTAGTGGAAAAGACAGAAGAAGAGATTACTGCAATGAAAGCAAGTGCAGAGAAGTTTCTTACAGATGTTTTTGGAGCAATGAATCTTTCCATGACCCTTAACATGAATTATGTGAAAGAGGGTGGATGTCTGGAAATCGATTTTTCCGGTGATGACATGGGAGTTCTGATTGGATACAGAGGACAAACATTGGATTCTCTTCAGTATCTTACCAGTCTTGTTGTAAATAAAGAGCAAAAAGATTATGTAAGAGTTAAACTTGACACAGAGGATTACCGAAGAAGAAGAAAAGAAACTCTTGAAAATTTAGCAAAGAATATTGCAAACAAAGTAAGAAAGACCAGAAAACCTGTTGTTCTGGAGCCGATGAATCCTTATGAAAGAAGGATAATTCATTCAGCCCTTCAGCCAAACAAGTATGTAGAAACCTACAGTGAAGGAAATGAACCATACAGACATGTGGTTGTTACTTTGAAAAAACTATAAGGCTGGAAGACTGTCGCATTCTTTTAATGCGGCAGTCTTTTGCCTAAAAGAAGAATTTTTTTTCGGAAGCACAGTTCCAAAAAAGATATAATACAGTAGAAAGTACGAACCGGAGTACTTATTTGAAATTGTGTTATCGAAAAAAATAGAAACAGTAGTGAAAAAGTCTGATAGTGGAGTGGAGAAAAAATGTCAGAAACAATAGCAGCAATTTCTACGGCAATGGCACCTTCCGGAATCGCAATCATAAGAATAAGCGGTCCTGAATCGCTGCAGATTGCGGATTCTATCTACACAAGTAAAAAAAATAAAAAATTATCGCAGCAAAAGGGAAATACGATTCACTACGGTTGGATAAAAAAAGACCAGGAAATGATAGATGAGGTGCTGGTTTCGGTATTTCGGGCACCTTATTCTTATACAGGAGAGGATTCGGTAGAGATCAATTGTCACGGTGGCTTAATCGCAGTGAACAAAATACTGGAAGCAGTATTGGAAGCTGGGGCAAGACCGGCAGAGCCGGGAGAATTTACCAAGAGAGCATTCTTAAATGGAAAGAAGGATTTGTCCAGTGCTGAGGCTGTTATGGATGTCATTTCAGCAAAGAGCGAGTACGCACTTCAAAGCTCCATAAGTCAGCTGAAGGGCGGATTAAAGACGAAAATTTCCAAAATAAGAGAGGGACTGCTCTATGAATTAGCTTATATTGAATCAGCCTTAGATGATCCGGAACACATATCATTAGACGGGTACAGTACAGAACTTTTGAAGGTTGTCAAAAGGGAAAAAGAGCAACTGGTCAAGCTGAAAAACACAGCAGAAAAGGGAAAGTACATTGAAGAGGGAATAAAAACCGTAATCCTTGGAAAGCCAAATGTAGGAAAGTCGTCTCTTTTAAATATGCTTTCCGGAAGAAAAAGAGCAATCGTAACGGAAATTCCGGGAACAACAAGAGACGTGCTGGAGGAAACCGTAAGGATTGGAAAGACTGTTTTGATTATGCTGGATACGGCAGGAATTCGAAAGGCAGACAATGAAGTCGAAAAAATCGGAATTCAATTAGCATGGGAAAAAGCAGAGGAAGCGGATTTGATCCTATATGTTATAGATAGTTCTGAGCCTATGGATCAAAATGACAAGGAAATATTAAATTCCATAGCAGGAAAGAAAACGATTGTCCTTCTGAACAAAACAGATAAGGAAATGAAGGTTAGCAAGGAAAATATTTCTCAGCTTTGCACTTTCCCTGTACTTGAAATTTCTGCAAGAGAGGGAAAGGGAGAAGAAGAAATAAAAAACCTTATCCAAGATATGTTTTTCAATGGTGAAATTTCATTTAATGAGGAAATTTTTATAACCAACAAAAGACATGAATCTTTAATAAAAGAGGCCATTTCAAACCTTGAAAATGTAGAAATGAGTATAGAAAATGAGATGCCGGAAGATTTTTATTCTATCGATCTTATGGGTGCAATAAGTGCATTAGACAGCATTATCGGTGGAAATCTATCAGAAGATCTGGTGGATGAAATCTTCAGTAAATTTTGTACCGGAAAATAAATTCATAAGGAAGTCTGGTAAGCAAGGAGAAGAAAATGCATACCATAGAAGAAAAGTGTGATGTAGTAATAATAGGAGCGGGACATGCCGGATGCGAGGCAGCATTGGCATGCGCAAGGTTAGGATTGTCAACGGTCCTGTTTACAGTGAGTGTAGACAGCATAGCATTTATGCCCTGTAATCCAAATATAGGTGGAACCAGCAAGGGACATCTGGTAAAAGAATTAGATGCTCTTGGCGGCGAAATGGGAAAAAATATAGATGCAACCTTTATTCAGTCAAGAATGCTGAATGAATCAAAAGGTCCGGCTGTTCATTCACTTCGAGCACAGGCTGACAAAAGTGAATATAGCCGTAGAATGCGTAAGGTGATAGAAAATACAAAGGGATTGTGTGTAAAACAGGCAGAGGTTGCAGAAATTCTGGTAGAAGATGGAAAATGCAAAGGGGTAAAAACAGTTTCCGGAGCGTTCTTTTATGCAAAGGCAGTTGTTCTGGCAACCGGTGTATATTTGAATGCTTGTTGTATTTTCGGAGAGGTGAAGCAGTTTACCGGACCAAATGGATTGATGGCTGCAACACATTTAACAGATTCACTTTTGAAAAATAATATAAAAATGCTCCGATTTAAAACCGGAACTCCTGCCAGAATCGATAAGAGAAGTATCGACTTTTCAAAAATGGAAGAGCAGCCAGGTGATTCCGTAATCATTCCATTTTCTTTTTCCACGGATAGAGAAAAGGTACAAAAGGAGCAGATTTCCTGTTGGCTTACCTATACAAATGAAAAAACACATCAGATCATAAGGGATAATATTGACAGATCTCCTTTGTATTCAGGAGTAATCCATGGAACAGGTCCGAGATATTGCCCATCGATTGAAGATAAAGTTGTAAAATTCCCAGATAAGGATCGGCATCAGGTGTTTATAGAGCCGGAAGGATTATACACAAACGAGATGTATCTTTCCGGAATGTCTTCATCCCTTCCGGAAGATGTGCAATACGAAATGTACAGAACCATACCTGGTCTGGAAAATGCACATATTGTTCGAAATGCCTATGCGATTGAATACGATTGTATAAACCCAATGCAGTTAAAGGCATCCCTTGAGTTTAAGGAAATAGAGGGACTATTTTCAGCTGGACAGGCAAATGGAAGCTCCGGATATGAAGAAGCTGCAGCACAGGGACTCATCGCAGGTATAAATGCCGCAATGAAGGTGTTAGGAAAAGAAGCTTTGGTATTGGATCGCTCAGAGTCTTATATAGGAGTCTTAATCGACGATCTTTTAACGAAAGAAACCAGAGAGCCTTATCGAATGATGACAAGCCGTGCAGAATACAGATTGCTTTTAAGGCAGGATAATGCAGACTTAAGACTGAGAAAATATGGTTATAGAGTAGGCCTTGTAAGTGAAGAGGACTACAATAAGACCCTTGAAAAAGAAAAAATAATACAGGAGCAGGTAGAAAGGCTGGAAAATACCTTCGTTGGAGAAAAGGAGAGTGTACAAAACATCCTCGCACAGTTTTCTTCTACGGCATTAAAAGGAGGGGCATCACTGGCGGATCTTATACGCAGGCCGGAGCTCTCTTATGAAAAAATTGCGGCATTGGATAAAAATAGACCTTGCTTACCGGTAGACACAGAAGAACAGATCAACATACAGATTAAGTATGAAGGATATATAAAGAGACAGAAAAAGCAGGTAGAACAGTTCAAAAAACTGGAAAAGAGATTGATTCCGGAAGATATCGATTATGATCAGGTAAAAAGCCTTCGAATAGAGGCTGTACAAAAGTTAAAGGCCTTTAAGCCGGCAAATATCGGTCAGGCATCACGTATACAGGGAGTGTCACCAGCGGATATCTCAGTATTAGCAGTTTATATTAGTTCCATGGAAAGGGAAAAAAATAAAAATTGAAAGATTACAAAATTTTAAGCGATTTTCTGGAAAAATATGGATATTCGTTGAAGGAAGAGCAAACAGACCAACTGGAATGCTACTATAATCGCCTGATAGAGGCGAACAAGGTAATGAACCTTACAGCGATTACTGAGTTCGACCAGGTGTTAGAAAAGCATTTTCTGGATAGTGCAGCAATCATATCTGCATTTGATATCAAAAAAGTCGAAAGTCTGGCTGATGTAGGAACAGGGGCAGGATTTCCAGGTCTTCCTTTAAAAATACTTTTCCCACATTTAAGGGTACTTTTAGCAGACTCATTGCAGAAAAGAGTGAATTTTCTGAATTCTTTGATAGAAGAATTGAAATTAACAGATATTTCGGTTATTCATGGAAGAGCAGAAGACATAGGGCATAACAATCAATTCCGTGAAAAATATGATGTGGTTGTTTCAAGAGCTGTCGCAAGACTGAGCACATTAACCGAATTATGTTTACCTCTGGTGAAAAGAGAAGGTTATTTTCTGCCTTATAAGACGGAAAATTCAAAGGATGAAATTAAGGAATCAGAGAAAGCAATTGAAATACTAGGAGCAAAATTGATAAGCGTAGAGGAAAGAAAAATCGGTCCTTCGGAATTAAATAGATCCTTTCCAATCATAAAGAAAACAAAAAACACTCCAATAAAATATCCAAGAAAAGCAGGAACACCTTCAAAGAAGCCTCTTTAAGAGGCTTCTTTTTTTTGTGAGGCAATGAGCAAAAAAAAGTATAAAAATTAAGATTTTTCCACATTATCCACTAAGTTATCCACAAAAAAGATCGAAAGCAGTGAAAAGTAAAGGATTTGTAAAGAATGTTTCACGTGAAACATTTAATTTTGGAATACACAACATATAAAATTGACATTTAAAGAAGGGTATCACTGACATTGCTTACACAATTCAAATAATCCAAAAATGAAAATTATAATTGAACAGTATAGACTGCACATTCACGCTATACATTTAAATTAATCTGAACCTGGCCTACGATGTAATATGATTTATTTTTTTTGTCTACATTAAGAAAAAAATAATCTAGAAAGATGAAAAAAACAGGTCATAATTAATGATATTTCTTAATGAAAAGATGCGTGAGGAACACAAATGTTTCACGTGAAACATTTGCGAAAAATGCCAAAATAGAGACTAGAAGATCGGAAGTTGAAATAGAAAAAAAGTGATATATTCAATACTGTAATAGTATCTTTGGATTAAACATGTACATGCAAAATAAAAAAATGTTGGGTGAGATAGAAGATGTTTCACGTGAAACATCCAACTTAAATGGAGAAGCTTCTAACATCTGAGTTCTGGTACAGATGCAAAATTCTAAACTATACACAGACTGGGGCGGAGCTTAAATCGAATGGAATGCTCTGACATTTAAACTCTGAATTTGAAACATGCGGATTCGAAGAAAGATAGGACTGTTAATGAAACTTTAAAATTGGACGAGAAGGTGCAATGTTATATATTCTGATGAATATTCTTTGGAAAAATGCTGTCGCTTATCTGGATTTCCTTTTGGTGGATGCTGATTGAACACTCTGTATATTCAGTAACATTGCTTGGCAGCACGAACCTTTTTGCAGGACTAACATCTGCAATTGAGAAATATCAATGCTATGGGCATTTTTAAAATGTTTGTTATTATACGTTTGATGAAAAATGCAAAACAATTCAAATAGACCAGTGCAGGAAAAGGTTGATAAAGAGATGAATTGTGCAAAAAACTTCGAACAAAAAGACGATTGAGGAACACAAATGTTTCACGTGAAACATTACAAAAGGTAAAAGGTCGGACAAATAGAAATCAATAGATTGTAAAAGTAAAATAACAGGATCTTGATAATAGCTTCAACCTGGGCATACAGTGATAAAATAAAAAAAATGTAAGAAGACATTCAAACTAGATAATAAGTGTTTCACGTGAAACATGTATTATAGCTATTAAAGGAAAAATAAAAACCAGATTAATATATGAAAGATGCTTTTGAATGATACACAAGAAATAATAAGTAAATTAAAGGATGTTAAAAATATATGTTCTGTAAAATATCCAACCCAAAAAACAGGAAAAACGAGAAAATAGCCATATAGATATATAAATAATGAAAACTTATAAAATGAAAAAGAAAAATAGCAAAAGAATGGGCAGCTATAGTCTGTTAAATGACTAAAGCGGTATTAAAGCATGGAAATTTAAGACTTTCATACAAGATTCAATAGGAGTGAGTCGACTGAATCGAATGATTTCTTGAAATGAAAATTCCAATATGGAGGCTTGTCCACGAGTTCCAGAGTGTTTCACGTGAAACATGAATAGAAAATTTACAGCATTACGAAAAAATATAGAAGGGATTTTGTGCTGCTGAAAATGTTTTAAACATTACAAAATGCAGGATTATTTCGAAAAACACATGAAAATCAAGAAGAATATTTAGCACAAACATCATAATACTTCAAAAATAGCAAATTATGTAAAATTAAAAAACGAAAAAGCAATACATAAAAAATATCAATTACTTATTTAATGCGTTGTTTTTATCAGATTTATGTAATATAATACTTCAGTATTGCTCATAAAGATATTTATGATAAAAAAGCACAAGTAAATTGTGTTGATTTTTTTTTACCCTTTAAATTCGATATCACACATATAAATAGAAGAGATTTATACTTAATCGGGAGTATGGGGTCAGAAAAAATATTCTATATATGGTTTGACAATACAGGAAACAAATGTTTCACGTGAAACAAAAACAGGAGGATAAATTGGGAAAGGTAATCGCTATAACAAACCAAAAAGGCGGAGTGGGAAAGTCTACTACGGCTATAAACTTAGCATCCTGTTTGGCTGAAAAAGAAAAGAAGGTTTTAATTATTGACATTGATCCACAGGGAAATACGACCAGTGGATTCGGATTAGAAAAAGAAGAATTAGAACATTCGGTATATGATCTTTTGATTGGAAATTGTACCGTAAAGGAAAGTATATATTCGTTGGAATATCCGAAGCTTGACATAATACCTTCAAACATTAATCTTTCAGGAGCAGAGATTGAGCTTATAGATTTAGAGGACAAGGAATATCGTTTAAAAAACGCAATTAAATCGATAAGAAGAAAATATGATTATATATATATTGATTGTCCGCCATCGTTAAATATGCTTACAATCAATGCTCTGACAGCAGCTGACAGCTTGTTAATTCCCTTGCAGTGTGAATATTATGCTTTAGAGGGACTTGCGCTTTTGACGAATACGATTGATTTGGTGAATGAAAATTTAAATCCAAAGCTTCGTATCGATGGAGTCTTATTTACAATGTTTGATTCCAGGACGAAGTTGGCAAATCAGGTGGTAGAAAACGTAAGAGAAAATTTAAATGCATATATATATGAAACAGTTATACCAAGAAATGTGCGCCTTGCCGAAGCACCCAGCTACGGTCTTCCGATTAATCTTTATGACAGCAAATCAACAGGAGCAGAAAGCTATCGAAGATTAGCCGAGGAAGTAATGAAAAAGGAGGAGGGTAAATGACAGCAAAAAAGGGCGGTTTAAACATGGGAAAGGGTTTACAAAGCCTTATTCCGGGTGGAAAAGCTCTAAAGCAAACAGAAGTGAAAAAAGAGAGTTCATCGAAAGAAGAAAACAAGATGGATTCTGAAGAAAAGAAAAAAACAGAAGAAACAGAAAACGGAGTAACAGAGGTAAAGATATCTTTGGTTATTCCAAATGCGGAGCAGCCGCGAAGAGAATTTGATGAGGCAGCATTATCAGAGCTCGCTGAATCAATTTCAATTTTTGGAGTTTTACAGCCTCTTTTGGTTCAGAAAAAAGGAAGATACTATGAGATAATTGCAGGCGAGAGAAGATGGAGAGCAGCCAAGCTTGCAGGATTAAAGAAGGTTCCTGTAATTGTCAAGGAATATAGTAATCAGGAAGTCATGGAAATCTCTCTTATTGAAAATATTCAGAGAGAGGATTTAAATCCCATTGAAGAAGCGATGGCTTTTAAAAGGTTGATCGAGGAGTTTGAATTAAAACAAAGCGATCTGGCGAGCAGGGTTTCAAAAAGCAGAACGGCAATTGCGAATTCGATGCGTTTGCTGAAGCTGGATGAAAGAGTGCAGAAAATGTTGATAGATGGCCTGCTTTCTTCCGGGCATGCAAGAGCATTACTAGCGTTAGAAGAAAATGAGGCACAGTTTGAATTAGCAACGAGAATTGTTTCTGAGGCTCTGAGTGTCCGGGAAACTGAAAAGATAATTCAAAAAATGAAGAAACCTGCAAAAGAAACAGAAGAAAAGGCTGAGGATGCACAGCTGGATGAGATATTCAATTCGATCGAAGAACAATTGAAGCTGATTGTAGGTTCGAAAGTGTCGATTAAAAGAAAAAGTCCGGAAAAAGGAAAAATAGAAATAGAATATTATTCATCGGAAGAACTGGATCGGATCATTGATTTATTCCATAAAGCCAAGGGGGATGAAGCCTAAAATGAATACCAGTGGAATTGATGTAGGCATTATGTTTCTGCTCCTTCTTGTGCTTATTGTAATACTTGCAATCATTACAGTGAGTATGTCCATCCGGCTTAGCCGTTTGACACGTAAGTACCAATCCTTTATGAAGGGAAAAGATGGCAGAAGTATGGAAAGTGTATTTGCAGAAAGGCTTTCAGAAATAGAAAAAATTTCGAAGCAGTGTAATACAAATAAGGTCAATGGCGAATTAGTCAAAGAGCATCTTGGAAGTGCACTTACCCATTACGGAATTGTAAAATATGATGCTTTTGATGATGTTGGCGGAAAAATGAGTTTCGCTCTGGCAATGCTGGATGACAATAATTCAGGTTTTATATTAAATACCATTCACAGCAGAGACAATTGCTTCCAGTATATAAAGGAAGTGGTAAAAGGTGAATCTTATATTTTATTGAGCAATGAAGAAATAGAAGCTTTAAATCGTGCAGCTGCAGATTTGGAAGAAGAAAAATTAGGATAGGAGATAAGAAAATGTTAGACATTAAATTTGTGAGAGAAAACCCGGAGCTTGTAAAGCAGAATATCAAAAATAAATTTCAGGATGAAAAGCTTCCGCTTGTAGATGAGGTGATTGCACTTGACAAAGAAAACAGAGACATCAAGGGTGAAGTAGAAAGCCTTCGTGCTCAGAAAAATAAGATTTCCAAAGAAATCGGAAAACTTATGGCTCAGGGAAAGAAGGAAGAAGCAGAAGAAGTAAAGAAACAGATTGCTGCAGACGGACAGAAAATCGAAGAGCTTTCTAAGAGAGAAAAAGAGGTTGAGGAAGAACTGAAAAAGAAGATGATGGTGATTCCGCAGATCATTGATCCTTCTGTTCCGATTGGAAAAGATGACAGTCAGAATGTAGAGATTGAAAAATTCGGAGAGCCGGTAGTGCCGGATTATGAAATTCCATATCATACAGATATTATGGAAAGCTTTGACGGAATTGATCTGGATGCTGCACATAGAGTCGCTGGAAACGGATTCTATTATCTGATGGGAGACATTGCAAGAATCCACTCAGCTGTTATTGCATATGCAAGAGACTTTATGATTGACAGAGGATTTACTTATTGTGTACCGCCGTTCATGATCAGAAGTAATGTTGTTACCGGTGTTATGAGCTTTTCAGAGATGGAAGCAATGATGTATAAAATCGAGGGAGAAGATCTCTATCTGATCGGAACCAGTGAGCATTCTATGATTGGTAAATTTATAGATCAGATCATTGATGAAGAACAGCTGCCATATACACTTACCAGCTATTCTCCATGCTTCAGAAAAGAAAAAGGTGCTCATGGACTGGAGGAAAGAGGAGTGTATCGTATCCATCAGTTTGAGAAGCAGGAAATGATCGTTGTATGTAAGCCGGAAGACAGCAAGGAATGGTATGACAAACTTTGGAAAAACACAGTAGATTTGTTCAGAAGTCTGGATATTCCGGTTAGAACACTGGAGTGCTGCTCCGGAGACCTTGCGGATCTGAAATGCAAATCATGCGACGTAGAAGCATGGTCACCGAGACAGAAAAAGTATTTTGAGGTAGGAAGCTGCTCGAACCTGGGAGATGCACAGGCAAGAAGACTGAAAATAAGAGTAAACGGAAAAAATGGAAAATATCTGGCACACACGTTAAACAATACAGTAGTTGCACCTCCGCGTATGCTGATCGCATTTTTGGAGAACAATCTGCAGGCAGACGGATCTGTATTGATTCCAAAGGCATTGCAGCCATATATGGGTGGAAAGACAGTTATTATCCCGAAAAAATAATAAAACCTTGGAGAAGGACGAATGCATAAATATTTAAGGGCTATCGGCTTTTCTAAACTGGAAAAAAATGAAGATCTGAACCTTTTAATAAAGGAAACAATAAAAAATTACAGCAGTAAAAATGTCATAGAGCAAGAAGAAGGAAGACAGTTTGGGGAACATTTTAAAGAGTTCGCTCCGGATTTGGGACTGTGTGTAAGTGGAGAATACAATGAAGATGAATTTTCCATGGAATATTATTTCCCTTATTTTATCGGATCTAAAATAAGCTCGTCAGAAGAAGTCATGATCGAAAGACAGGCAGATCGTGAATCCTACATCGGAGCATGTGATGACTTGCGACTGGATATTTCTTTGATTTTCCATCTGATCAATACAGGTGATTATCTGAATATCAGAGAAAAAAAGTTGACAAGTCAAAAGGATTCCATGCTTTACTTATCGGGACTTTCAATCGAAGGAAAGATTCTTCTTCCTGTGGTAAGAAGTGAGGAATATGTCAGAGAAAGACAAAAAAAATCGCAAAAGAGAACCGCTATGATCATGGCAGCCCGTGAGGGCGATGAGGAAGCGATGGAAAACCTTACCGTGGAGGACATGGATACCTACAATGAGGTATCAAAGAGAGCACAAAATGAGGATATCTATTCGATTGTAGATAATACCTTTATGCCTTACGGATTTGGTACAGATATGTACAGCATTATTGCAGATATTTTGGATTTTGAGATGGTGGAGAACAGCTATACCGGAGAATCCCTTTACAAGTTGAATCTGGTATGCAACGGCATAGAACTGGATGTCTGCATAAATGCAAATGACCTGCTGGGAGAACCTCAGGCAGGCCGCCGTTTCAAGGGAGTAATTTGGCTTCAGGGAAATGTTTTGTTTTAATTTAATAGGAACACTGACCTTTATGAAGTGACCCCAAGAAGTTTAACTTTTTGGGGTCACCTCATTTTTTAATACCAAAGTATGCAGGGAAAGCTGCCAGTGGCAGGTTTTCTGCAAAGGAGGAAGATTCTAAACTTTAAAAGTTGACAAACTCCCATCATTTGAATTATCATAAGAGCGTTGCCGAAAGGCAGGGAGTGTTTCTGTAGCTCAGCA
Source organism: bacterium (assembly GCA_963624695.1). Taxonomy (GTDB): domain Bacteria; phylum Bacillota; class Clostridia; order Lachnospirales; family Lachnospiraceae; genus Alectryocaccobium. The sequence goes on along the minus strand of CAVFRH010000072.1, from coordinate 1,025 downwards.
GGATAGAGCGTCCGCCTCCTAAGCGGAAGGCCAGCGGTTCGAATCCGCTCAGGAACGTATAGAGAAGCGTCTGTATATAACGGTTTTGAAACTGTTTAAGCAGGCGCTTTTTGTTTTTTACCTCGGAAAAGTGTGGAAAGTTTGCAAATGCTTGAACGTACCGCTTTTAACACGAATTTATACCAGTAAAAATCGGTATGTGACAACAAATCATAGCCTGAGCAATTCAATATTGGCATTACTTACGTAGCGGATGGCTGCTCCCTCCCGGAAACGGCTGTTCGCTATATTTTTGTTCCGCATAATCCTGAGTATAAGGGTGAGTTGTAATCCGAGATGCCAGTTTGTAAGACGAGATGCTTGTTTGTAAATTGAAAAGTGAATATTTGTGAATGTGTGTATTTGTCACAATCTGCAATAAGACAAATTTACGAACAGGGAGGAAACTACGAGGGCATCAAGACGATGAAATAATGAAAAATAGTGAAAAAATAGTGTGATTATTTGGAATCTTAATTGTTTCGCGATAAAATGATGGAGAAAAACAGCAAGCAGCTTGAAAATACCCTTATCCACAATATCTTGTGGAAAATGTGGATGAAAAAGCAAGAAAGCACCAAATATAGCGATGATTAATTCGGAAAAACAGATTCGGGGGATTTATGAACAAGACAGTCATTAAAAATTTTGCCATCACAGGAGAAGTCATTCGTCAAAGGGAAAGGCTGGCGGAGGTTATTCGTAAAAAAGAAGCGGGCAGCGACTATGCCACGGCCTATAGTAAGCGCCTCATAACACACACACTTCCATTTCATTTTTGATTTCTTTAAAATAAATCCCAAGAAATTTGCGGAGTTTAAGAAATAAAAAAATAATAAAAAATTTTATCCTCCTCATGGATGCTTTCGTATAAAAGAATATAAAACAAAAGCAAACACAGAGGGGATACCTATTATGATGAATACAAATACATTGAAAGCAAATACATTATTTAAGAAAGCAATTGCAGCAGCACTTGCAGCAGC
>CAVFRH010000071.1:0-7103 GCA_963624695.1 bacterium | reverse complement strand
TCCCAGGCTGTCCTTTGCCTCTCCAAGTATCTCCAGCAGCGTATCGCCAACTCTTGCCCTATGTCTTCTATATACACTATAACGCGGCTGTCCTTCTTCATCTAGCGCGATAAGTTTTACGGTTGTCGAACCGATATCTATTCCAAGCGAATATTTCTTTTCCAATTTATTTTTCATAATATTCCTTCAGTCTGCTGTTTCATTTGATCCAGTACTTTTCCAAGTTTTCGATACTTGTCTGACAGCAGATCCGGATCCTCTTTCAATATTTCACCGGCTGTCTCGGCGGCTATTTTCAGTATTTTAGCATCTTTAAACAAATCTGCAAGTAAAAATTCAGTTTCCCCGCTTTGCCTCAGGCCGAACAAATCTCCCTGTCCCCGTAGCTTCAGGTCCTCCTGTGCAATATAAAATCCATCGTTGGAATTGTTCAAAATTTCCAGTCGTTTGTTGGTTTCTTCCTTCGGATTTCCTTGCATAAAAATACAATAGGACTGTGCACTTCCTCGTCCGATTCTTCCCCTTAACTGATGCAGCTGAGCTAATCCGAAGCGTTCCGCATTTTCAATCAGCATAACTGTAGCATTTGGCACATCCACTCCTACCTCAACAACAGTCGTTGAAACCAGTATTTGTATTTTATTTTCCGAAAACTGCTGCATAACATTCTTTTTTTCTTCGGATGACATTCTTCCGTGCAGCATTCCTATATGTGTATCCGTTGGAAATACTTTTTTTAATTTTTGACTGTATTCCAGGACATTTTCACATTCTAGGTCTTCATTTTCCTCGATCATAGGGCATATGACATAGCCCTGATGACCCGCCTGTACTTCTCTTTGCATAAAGGTATATGCTGTTTTCCGACTGCTTTTATCTACCACACAATTTTTTATTTTTAATCGATTGGACGGCATTTCGTCCAATAAAGAAATTTTCAAATCTCCATACATAATCAAAGCCAGCGTTCTCGGAATGGGTGTTGCACTCATAACCAAAACATGAGGCCTGTTTCCCTTTTCGGCAATAATTCCCCTTTGCCTTACTCCAAAACGGTGCTGTTCGTCTGTAATGACAAGTGCCAGATTCGAAAAATGTACCTTTTCCTGTATGACGGCATGAGTTCCGATTACCGCTTTTACCTCTCCGGATGCGATTCTTTCATAGGCCTCCCTCTTTTCTTTTTGACTAAGGGAACCCACCAAAAGAAGGATCCGTCCTTTGTCCAATCCTCTTTCTTCCAAAAGACGCTGAAAGGATTCAAAATGCTGGCTGGCCAATACCTCGGTTGGCACCATCAGGGCACACTGGTATCCATTCTCTATCATTAAAATCATAGCTAAAAAAGCTACAATCGTCTTTCCGCTTCCCACATCTCCCTGAAGCAGGCGGTTCATCGTATGTTCTGATACAAGGTCTTCTTTTATTTCACTCCATACCCGCCTTTGCGCTCCGGTAAGCTCAAAAGGCAAATTCGAAATAAAATGGTCTGCCACATCCGGATTTTGAAACTCACAGAGATTTTTATACTCTTTGATCTCTTTTCCGATTCTTCCCAGCTTCAGCAAATAAAAGAGAAACTCATCAAATACAATCCTGTTTCTTGCTTCTAAGAGTTCCTCTTCATTTTGTGGAAAATGGATATGACAAACTGCTTCCTGTCTGGATACCAGCTTGTTTTTTTGCAATACATTCTGCGGCAGATATTCCAGAAAAGAATATTTTTCCAGCATCTGCTTTACAGCCTTCGCTACCATTTTGTTCTTAAGACCGGCTGTAAGAGCATAAATCGGCTGAATCCTTCCCTGCATTTTCTCGTAATCGCTTTGAGAATATATTTCCGGCTGTTCCATCTGGAGGCCTTTGTTTTTTTCTCTTACCATTCCTCTGAAAACTACCATGCTTCCAACCTTCAGCACGCTGCGCAAATATGGCATATTAAACCAAAGCAGCTCCAGCCTTTTTCCATTTTCCTGTACATTTAAAATGGTAATTGCGGTACGGCTGCCTTTTTTTATCACAGCTGGATTCTTGATTTTTACCAGCACTGCCTCTTTTTCTCCCGGAAGCAGATTTTCCAAAGTGGTGCATTTTCTGCAGGCATCATATGCTCTCGGATAATAATGAATAAGCTGATCGAGATTGTCGATTCCGACTTTCCCGAACAGCTTTTCCGTCTTATCGCCAATGCCCTTTAAACTGCTTACTCTTATATCCGTTAAAAGATTTGACGAATTCATATGTATCTCCAATTTGAGATTTTACTCTACTGAAATGATGCAATAGTAAACCGGCTGACCTCCGTACTGTACCTCAACCGCACTTCCCGGATATTCCTCTTCTACCTTTTCAGCAAGCTGATCTGCCTGCTCCTGTGAATAGCCCTCTCCGTAATAAATGCTGATGAGCTCCGCATCCTCGTTCATAATGGCACGAATACTTTCCAGAGCAACTTCGTTTATATCTGTTCCAACTGCCAGAAGTCCGCTGTCGCCCACTGCCATAATGTCTCCATTTTTAATATCGAAATCATCTACATGTGTATCCCGGATTGAATAGGTCACCTGAGATGTAAGCACCGTCTGGATGCTGTTTTTCATAATTTCAGCATTTTCTTCTTCGGTATATTCCGGTGCGAAATTTATCATTGCTGTAATGCCCTGAGTAATTGTTTTTGTTGGAATTACAACGATCTTTTTGTCCTCAGTCAACTCTGCAGCCTGATTTGCAGCCATGATGATATTTTTGTTGTTTGGATATACAAAAATGCATTCTGCATTAATGGAAGCGATTGCCTGCATAAAGTCATCTGTGGAAGGATTCATGGTCTGTCCTCCGCTGATGACAATGTCAACGCCCATATCATCAAAGAGCTGATGGAAGCCTTCTCCTGCAGCTACTGTTATAAAGCCGTATTTCTTTTTCTCTGCCGGAGCTTCCTCTTTTTTTACCGCATCCGGCTGTGCCATAGATGCAGAATGTTCTGCTTCTGTTTTGAAACCGACCTGTGCTTCCTTGGCTGTAAGTCCAAGCATTTCTCTGTGCTCCTGGCGCATGTTGTCGATCTTTATGCGGGAAAGCTCACCGAATGTAAGTGCCTTCTGCAAAACGGTTCCCGGCTCATTTGTATGTACGTGGATCTTAATAAACTCATCGTCCGGTACACATACAATGGAATCACCCATTGATTCCAAAAAGCTCTTCAGGCCCTCTACCTTGCTTTCCGGAACTGGGCTAGTCAGATCGATAATGAACTCGGTACAGTAACCGAATTTGATTTCCTCTGCCGGTCTGTTTACTTCCATTTTGGGGGCCGGTGCTGCCTTTTGAACCTCTTTTGGAGCTTCCAGCTCTTTTCCCATGTATGCATTGTAAGCACCCTGCAAAACGACCATAAGTCCCTGACCGCCGGAGTCTACTACCCCGGCTTCCTTCAATACAGGAAGCATATCCGGTGTTGCTGCCAGAACGATCTCGCCCTCTGTCAGCAATTCCTTCATGTACTCTTCAAGAGAGATGTTTTCCTTTGCCAGGGTCAATGCTCTCTTTGCAATTCCTCTGGCAACGGTAAGGATTGTTCCCTCTTTTGGCTTCATTACTGCCTTATAAGCAGTTTCAACCGCTCTTTCCATTGCCGCAGCCATCAGTCTTATATCTATGCTTTTATGTTCCTGAACCTCTTTTGTAAAGCCTCTGAGAAGCTGTGACAAAATAACTCCGGAATTTCCTCTTGCTCCACGCAAGGATCCATGGGAAATTGCTTTTGAAACATTTGCCATGGTCAGTTCTTCCACTGCGTTTATTTCATTTACTGCGGACATGATTGTCAGCGTCATATTTGTTCCTGTATCTCCATCTGGTACCGGAAAAACATTCAGCTCGTTTATCCATTCTTTATTTGCTTCAAGGTTGTATGCGCCGGAGACAAACATTTTTTTTAGCATTCCGGCATCTATGTGATTTGCAGACACTACAAGTATCCTCCTGTTAACATTTTAAAAATCAGTGTAAAACTCTATTCGTGTACCTGCTTAAACATCGATCACACGTATTCCCTCTACAATTACACGAACCTTGTCTAATTCCATTCCTGTGAATTCTTCTACACTGTACTTCACATTGCTGATCAGATTTTCAGCAATGGTCTTAACACTTATGCCGTAGGCTATTAAAACATGAAAATCAAGAGATATTTTATTGTTTTCAATACTTACATTGATGCCATGCTTGAGGCTTTCTCTGCGAAGCAGCTTCACAAGACCATCTTTCATGTTTACTGCCGCCATGCCTACAATTCCAAAGCATTCTACTGCAACACTTCCTGCATAGGTCGCAATCACATCCGGGTCGACGATCACTTCGCCAAGTTCTGTATCCATACGTCCCTTCATATTAACGCTCCTCTCTTCATAACAATAATGCCAGTATACCCTAAAACGAACAAAAAAGAAACCTTTTTTCCTTTTCTGACAACTGTCTTTACAAAATTATAGTTTTTTTCAAAAAAGGCTTGCATTTTCATATTTCATCTGCTAAACTAACGAAAGTTGTGAGTTTGAAAATACAACACGATAATCTACAAGGAGGTGCAACAATGGCAAAATGTGCAGTTTGTGGCAAGGGTGTTTACTTCGGTAATGCAGTCAGCCATTCACATAGAAGATCAAACAAAATGTGGAAGCCAAACATCAAGTCTGTTAAAGTAAAGACTGAAGGAGGCTCAAAGAAAATGTATGTTTGTACTTCCTGCCTTCGCAGTGGTGCAGTAGAACGTGCGTAATTGATTTTTAGGCGTCGTCGTATTTTATGCGATGGCGCCTTAAACGTTTTACAAAACTTTATTTTAGTCTATTTTTAAGGCTGCCGCATGAGATTTCCATCATGCAGCAGCCTTTTTATACCTTAATTTTCAATTGCGGAATAGATTGCCTTTACCGCAGTTTCATAAAATTCATTTTTCACTCCAATAATAAGATTCAGATCACCAGCCCCTTGATTAATTGTCCGGATCAAAACGCCTGCATTTGCAACTGCACTTAATATGCGAACCGTTGCATCGTCTGAACTGGGCTTATCTTCCCCTACAACAGCGATCATAGAAAGATTTTCTTTTACAACAAGTGTATCCGGCTGAAGCTCTTTTCTTATTGTCTCCAGTATTGCTTCTCTTCTCGGTTCAAAGAAATCATTTCTTATTACAAGAGACACTGTATCGATTCCGGTAAGACACTGCTCAAAGGGAATTCCCTGTTTCTTCAATATTTCGAGTATGTCTGCCGTAAATCCCGCTTCGTCACTTACCTTCATCTTTTCAACCTGGATCACACACATTCCCTGTCGTCCGGCGACACCGGTTATTACTGCTCTTTCCCTGTCCTTTGGAAGCTGATCTACGATCATAGTTCCCGGATCCTTTGGTCGATTTGTATTCCTTATATTAATCGGAATCCCCTGCTTAAGTGCCGGAAGCACCGAATCAGCATGAAGAACAGAAGCCCCCATATAAGAAAGGGTCCGAAGTTCATGAAAGGTCAGATAATCTACGGTTTTTGGACTTTCTACAATGGAAGGATCCGCAGCCAGAAGTCCGGAAACATCTGTCCAGTTTTCGTAAAGATCGGCACATACCGCCTTTGCAGCTATGCTGCCTGTAATGTCAGAGCCTCCCCTTGGAAAAGTATGGATTCTTCCCTTTGCATCTGCTCCGTAAAAGCCGGCAACCACTGCATATTCCAGTGGATTTAGAGATGCTGTCATAGTCCTTTGCGTCAGCTCAGCATCATACACGCCTTCTTCTGTAAAGCATACTGCCCACTTTGGATCTACAAATGTAAATCCAAGATATTTTGCAAGAATCTGCGAATTTAAATATTCCCCACGGCTTTCCGTATACTCACGCTGAGGTTTTTTTTCAAGATGCTTTCGAATAATGTCTATTTCTGTATTAAGGTCAAACTCGATCTGAAGCTCTGTAATGATATCGAGAAAGCGCTGTTTTATTTTCTCCAGCTCCTCCTCAAAATCCATTTTTGCTTCTGCTTTTTTATAGCATGAAATCAAAAGATCCGTAACCTTTATGACCCCTTTAAACCGCTTGCCAGGTGCAGATGCCACAACAATACATCTGTCCCGATTGGACAGCACAATATCTCTGACCTTTTTGAACTGACCTGCATCTGCCAGAGAAGTTCCTCCGAATTTCGCAACTATTTTCCCTACCATTTCTAGTTGCTTCCTTTCTTCTTTCTATTTTTCATGGAAATGTCCACCTGCTCTCCTCGCTTCATTCTGTCATGATACTCTGCTGTTGCTGCAAACATAACGTCGCCGCTGGAATTCAATGCTGTTTCCAGAGAATCCTGGACTACTCCGATAATAAATCCGATTGCAACAACCTGCATGGAAACATCTGAACTGATGCCAAAAAGCGAACATGCCATCGGGATCAGAAGCAAAGAGCCACCTGCAACACCTGATGCTCCGCAGGCACCCAGGGTAGCCATAATGCTAAGGATCACAGCTGTCGGAATATCTACGCTTATGCCCATTGTAAAAGCGGTTGCAAGAGACATGATCGTGATCGTAACTGCAGCACCATCCATATTTATGGTGGAGCCTAAAGGAATGGATACAGAGTAAAAGTCTTTATCCAGTCCAAGACTTTCGCAAAGCTCCATATTTACCGGAATGTTTGCCGCCGAGCTTCTTGTGAAAAATGCTGTTACTCCGCTTTCTTTTAAGCATGTTAAAACCAGCGGATAAGGATTTCTCTTTAAAAATATAAATGCAATGATAGGATCAACTACAAGTGCCACTACCAGCATACTTCCCACTAGAACTGCCAAAAGCTTTCCATAGGTTGTAAAAATGCCAAGACCACTTTCGGCCACCGCCGAATAAACAAGTCCCATAATACCAATCGGAGCAAACTGGATGATTCCTGCCACTACCTTTGTTATCACTTCCGAAAAATCCGCAATTACATTTATAGTCGTCTCACTTGCCACTTTTTTCATTACAAGACCCATGATAACTGCCCAAAACAGTACGCCAAGATAATTTCCTGTCGAAACTGCCTCTATGGGATTAGATACCATATTGGT
>CAVFRH010000070.1:0-18755 GCA_963624695.1 bacterium | reverse complement strand
TCCTCCCGTTTTATAGGTTAATACCGGTGTTCCACAAGCAAGCGCCTCAATATTTACTGTCGGGAAATTGTCCTGATAGGTGAAATTTACAAAAACCTCAGCGGCCGAGTACCACTTTTGCAGTTCTTCTACATTTTCCGTTCTTGTAAGTCCAAACACTTCTTTTGGCAGTGCTTTTTTCTGCTCTTCTGTCAAGCCAATTAAAACCACCTTGTATTCATCGCTTAAGAGAGAAGCTAATTTCACAAAGTCCTCCAGGCCTTTTCTCTCCGCCCAGTTTTGGGCAACTCCCAATACAATTCTTTTTCCGGCAAGGCCATTTTTCTCTAAAATGTCTGACTTTCTGCAGGAAAAGCGTTTCAGATCGATTCCGTTGTGTATTACCTTTACCGTATGCTCCTTTAAGATGGAATCCGGCAAAAAAGAAGCAAGCCATTTGGAAGGTGTCACCAGAGTCAGATTTTTCATGCCGCTATAGGCTGCTTTTTTCTCTTTATAATTCTTTTCACTGCGGTCATGAAAAAAAGAAGCCGGATATTCCTTTGTCTGGGAACAGGAGCGGCACTGCTCCTTCCACTTGCTGCAGCCAATCAGATCAAAGTGTGCACAATGCCCGGTAAAGGCCCAGCAGTCGTGCAAGGTCCAGACTACCGGCTTTTGGCAGCTTTTCAGATATCCGAAAAGCACCTCCAGATTTATGCAGTAGCCATGCAGATTGTGAAGGTGGATAATGTCCGGATCATACTGTTTTATATACTCCACCAGCTTTTGCGTATCCTTTTTGGCATTGAAACCTTCGTTGTCAAAAAGCCTTGCCTTCAGTGCATTGATCTTTACATTTTTGTCTGAGCAAACCGGGTAAGAATCTTCCAGTGCATAGAGCTTTTCCCTGGAGGCCGCTATCTTGCATTCGATTCCGTTTTCTTTTAATGTGTCGTATATGCCATTCATGATCCGGGGCGGTCCGCCTACCGAAAAAAATGAATTGATCTGTAAAACCTTCATATTTTCTCTCCCAAATGTAACGCTACATAAACAGCTTCAAAGCAGCAAAGCACTTTTTCTTTGACAGCTGATAGATTAAAATTGCAATTCCAAGTGACAACACGGTCGTTGCAAAAAAGAGCAATAAATTGTAGGGATCTAAAATTCCAGCTGCCGTAAATATGTACTGAAGCAAATCTCTCACAAGCACATGCAATACATAGATCAAAGTGCTTATTTTTCTCATTACATAAAAGATCTGCTTGCTTTCGATTTTGGAGCATAGGGTCAGATGCATTGTAAAATAGGTCATCGGCATTGCAAAAAGCCAAAGGAAGGTAAGCTCCGGTTTTATCTTTAATACAACAAATAAAGACTCCCCGCCTAAAAGACAAAAGCTTATAAATATCCCCAGTAAATCTCTTTTCTTGCTCTCTTTTAGACTGCTGCCGGCAATCAAGTTTGACAAAGCGATATATGGAAATCCAAAAAAGATTCCGTTTTGGACTCCGACTTTCCATCTTACTGCATGAAGCAGGCCGCTTACAGCCTCATTTCCTGCAAAAAGCGGTTCTATGGTCGACATACAGTAACCAAAGATCCAGACAACAAAGGCAATTGCAAAGATTCCCTTTGCATCGCATATCTTCGACAATTCATAGACTGCAAACACTGCAAACATAATGGCCGGAAGAAACCAAAGCACACTTCCGTTGCTTGGAAGGATAAACTGTCTGATATAATAGCCGATGGAAAGAACTTCTCCTTTGCATGCGTTTATAACATTGTGGATCACATACCAGATTGCATAAAGCTGCAAAAGCCGAAGCTCATATTTTATCAGATAAGATCTTTTGTTTTCTTTTTCATTTAATGAGTGAAAGAAAAAGAAACCGCTGGCAACAAAAAAATAGGGAACTGCAAAACGGGTAACCAGTCCGACGCCGCCATCCAACAAAAAGTTTGCTTCAAATGGTTTCGTGTGAATTGCTATGATCAAAATACAGCATATGAATTTAAACAAATCTACTGCCGGATAAGTCTTCTTTGCAGTTTCCATTTTTTCTCCTATTTTTACAGTTCTCTCTTTTTCGAGTCAGCCTTTACTTTTGTAATGTTTGCCATTGTATAAGTAAACCATGGAAGTGGATCCTTTGCACTCCAGATCTGATCCACCGAATTTCGAAAGTCAAACCAGGAAGGTTTACACTTAAAGCGGTCTTTTGACTTTAAGAACCACAAAACATCTGTATGCAGGTAACGTAGATATTTGCCTGCCTCGTATTTCATATGGTCAGCAACTTCAAGATTTAAATAATCCTGTAAGATCTGCTCGGAGAAATTGACTCCGCACTTATAGCAAATCTTTACGCTTCCGGTAATTCTGGGATTGATTTCCATAATTTTTGCAGTATTGTCTCTGGGATCCTGGATCAAGTCGATATCTGCGTATCCTCTCCAGCCGATTGCCTTCAAGAGTTTTCCACAGCTTTCCTGAATGTCAGGGCGATGCACTGTTTGGTTTAAGGTACTGGAGCCGCCGCTGACCGGGTACCAGCGAAGCTTTGAAAATATGCAGCAGCTTTTCATTTCTCCATTTTTGTCGATGAAAATCTCTGCTTTGTACTGCAGATCTGTCTGCGGTATATATTCCTGAATCAAAGAGGGTCCGTATTTTTCAAGGCTTGCTTTTACCACATGCTCTAAATCCTCTGGCTTGTCTATTTTTCGAAAGCCTACTGCCGAATAGCCTGTTCTTGGTTTAATGCAAACCGGAAACCGCAAATCCATGTCTGCCAGGTCTTCAAGACTTTCCGATACGAAGGTCTTTGGACAGGGAATATCATTTTCCATGCAGACCGTCATGGTCTTTAGCTTGTCGCTGGCATATTGGAACACTTCCCAGTCATTTACCGCAATGTCCACATAGGGCTTTAGCTCTTCTTTGTGTTCTGACAATAAAATGGCAACAAAGTCATTGAGGGGGATAACCAGGTCATACTGTTTTGTTTTCAGTTCCTTGCTGATTGCTTCATAGGAGCCCTTTGGGTCTTTTGCTTCACAGTAGGACAAGAGCTTTTTATCCGGATAGTGTGAAGAATAGCCCATGTCCAGCTTACTTGCATTGTAGGTCGTTATATGGCAGCCCAGCTTGTGGAGGGATTCCATCAGGGGCATTACCTGCCTTGCCCTTCCTTCGATCAAAAGAACCCGAATATTCTTAAATGGATTATCCTTCGACATAAACTACTTCTCCGTTTCCGGCAAGTCCATACATGGTATAGACTAGCCTGTCTGTATTTTGTGTTCCCAATGGGAACCGAATGACCCCATACTGCAAGATCAGCGGCATTGCATCTTTTTTCTCTTTTAAAATGTTTTCCGCATGACCGTCTTTCACCTGCTTCAATCTGGCAAATCGATCCTTTTCATTTTCGCCGCCCTCTACACCGGTACTGATAAATACTCTTCCATCTTTAAACGAGCCGCAACCATGACAGGGGCCTTCTGCATCTGCAAGGATTTCGATCTTCTTTGTCTTTCGATCCATTCGAATGATGTGATTTTGATCCGGTACGCTTCCGGCATCCGTTCCCCAGGTCAAGTATCTTTCGTCAAAGCAAAGACCAATGGCCCTCCAGTCCTGACTGCCGCCGCCAACCTTTTCCCAGGTATCTCCATTGTCAAAGCTTCGCATGAGGAGATTTTCAAAATCTTCATCTCCACTTCCAAGCCAGATGCATTTTTCGTAAGGATCATATTTCACAAAATGGATATGGCGGACTTCATTTTCCTTAAGCGTTAAAATAATCTGAAAGCTTTTCCCCCCATCCGTACTTCTGTAAAGGTGGGTGTCATGATCTCGCTTCGGATTTAAGGTGTATTCTCCGAAAAAGATGCTTCCATCCGGCGTAAGGCAAACTCCCTGATGTCCGGGTTTATTTCCAAGGTAGCCAGAAAATGTGTTTTTCACCTTTCCCTCTTTTCCAACAATATAGGAAATCCGTTTTGCTGTCACAAAGATGTCTCCGTTTGGAAGAGGAAGCAGGTGATGCAAGCCCTGACGCAGCAACTGCCTTGAAAGTCGATTGGAAGCCAGCAGCTTTTCCTTGCCATTTCCAACAGTGTACTTTTCTGTTACACGCTTTCCTTCATAGTCCACAGCAAAAAAAGTCATGCCCTGGGCGATCCATATTTTGTTTTTTTCTGTATATAAGGCTCTGCCGCGAATCAATTTTCGCATTTTCATTTTTTCTGTCCCTCGACTAACTTTTTCATTAATTCTTCCAGGCTGTCGCAATATTTTTTAAGTGTGAAGTTTTTTGCAAAATAGCTTCTTGCATTCTTTCCGCACTCTGCATAATTTTCTTTCTTTTCGATATAATCCAGCATAAGCTTTGCCAGTCCCTTGTCGTCGCCTGCCGAAACGCATTTTCCACACTTCGCTTCTTTTATGACTTCATTGGCTGCTCCGTTGATTGCTCCAAAAATCGGCTTTCCGGTGGTCATATACATCTGCAGCTTACCAGGCATGGTATTGCCCACGGCATTGTTTCCTCTAAGGGTAATTAAAAGTGCATCTGCCTTTTTGTAAAAATGCGGCATCTCTTCCCGCTTCTGATTTCCGTAGAAAATGACCTTGTCTTCGATCTGCAGTTCCTTTGTCAGAGCTTGAAGCGCTTCCCTTTTGGAGCCGTCTCCCACCATGTGAATGCGAAAATCATCTCGATCCTTCAGATGCGCCGCTGCTTTTAAGATTACCTCCAGCGTCTGTCCTTTTCCCATGTTTCCAGCATAGAGGAAGTCTGCGATGCCATTTTCCTCCGCCTCAAGATTTTCCTTTAACATGGATTCATCTGCGTGCTGAGGAATATAGGTCATTTTCTTTGCATCGTAGCCGATTGTTTCCTTAAAATAATCTATAAAGGGACGGGATGTTACGGCTATATGATCGCAGGCCCTGTAAAGCTTTTTGGAAAGCGACGCGATTGTCGAATACACGAGCGGTATATCCAAATGATCCTTTGCCGACTCCGGCCAGATGTCAAGGCTATAGGCAAGCAAGGGTTTTCTGTTTTTCTTTGCATAAAGGACTGCCGGCTTTAACATTGTCACAGGGGAAAGCTGGTAACAAAGGACAATATCAAAGTCACTTTCCAACTCCTTTGCTGCCTTTGAAGCATTTTTATAGAAGCTGACATAGTTTTTAATAAGGTTCTTTGCTCCGCTTTTTCTTGGATGCTCTTCGGTGCGGATGACTCTTACTCCCTCAAGCACTTCTTCCCGCCTTTTGCCATTTTCATAGCCCGGATAAATTTCTCCTTTTGGGTAATTTGGCAGACCGGTCAGAACGGTTACCTGGTGTCCTCTTTTTGCCAGCTTCGGTGCAATCTCGTTAATCTGAAACTGCTCCGGATAATAGTATTGCGATACAATTAATATCTTCAAGCCTTCTGCTCCTGCTCATCACTCTTTAAATTGGGATCACTTTCGAATGCCATGTCCCTTAGCTTATTCAAAAGCTTTTTATTTTCTTTTCCGCAAAGGCTGCAAAGCACACAGCCTGCTGTCTGGAAAAAGATTCCTGCATCAAATAAAAATCCCTGTTTTTTTAAATATACGTATTCCAGCTCCCGCCTTGTGGGATAAACCTTTTCCATGTATTCATCGATATTTTCTTCTTCGAATTTGTCGCCATAGATGTAGTCATAGAGAGCTGCCGGCCCTGTAATGCCTGGCTTTACTGCCTTTACTTCATCAAACTTTCCGCAGCGAAAGAGTTCTCTTTGGTCTATGGCTACCGGCCTTGGCCCCACAATGCTCATGTCTCCCAGAAAGATATTTAAAAACTGGGGAAGCTCATCCATCTTTAATCTTCGAATGACCCTGCCCCAAGGGAAAATGCGGTCTGTTTCGGGTCTTAAAGATGCCTCTGCTCCTGCTCTTGGCTCCTTTTGCACCCTCATGGAGCGAAATTTGTACATGGAAAACTCTTTATTGTCTTTTCCGATTCGCCTTGCCTTATAAAAAAGCGGCCCGGGATCCGAAAGCTCTATTCCGATTATGGTTGCGATCCAAAAGGGGGAAGAACAGATAATCGCCAAAAAGGAGAGGACGATATCGATAAATCGTTTGATCGGTTTATACATATCTTTCTATCCTCTCCTGTATGCACATTCAAAAGCCTCTGCGTAATTGCAGCCGGACTGTGCACCTCTGTAGGCAGCAAGTCCTTCCAGTGCCTGCCTGGAACGTGGGTGCGGGTATTCACGCATAACACCTTTATAAGCTGAAAGTGCTTTTATCTTAATGTCCACTCCCTCTTTTCCGATCTCTACAAAATAGTTTGGCATAAAACGGTTTGCGGAGCTGTCAAAGGACCACTCGGTACTGGAAGGAACCTCCATATATAAAAGCTCCTTTAATGCCGGCAGATTGTCTCTTCTCTGGAAAAGACGGCAGGCCGCCTGAACTGCGTAAGAGGTCTGTACATGATCATTGTTTGTGTCTGAAGGATGATGGGTAATAATGGCATCTGCCTTCCAGTCGGTAATGCAGGATTCTACGAACTGAACCAGCTCCAGATGTGGAGTTGTATTCATCTTGATATTCGGAAAATCTGCATGATAGGTCTTTTCCACTCCCACGATTGCCAGTGCTTCTTTTTCATCTTCCGACAGCGTAGAGGACAAGTCCTTTCTGGCTGCTGCCTGACTGACCATAATGGCCAGTGCAACTTTGTGTCCTTCTTTTATTAATTTATGAATGGTTGCTCCGGCTCCGAGAATCTCATCATCTGGATGTGCTGCAACAATTAAATAGTTCATTCTGTTTCCCTCCATAGCACCGCCGCATTGCCGTGTAATCCTTCTTTACTTTTTCTCCGTCCGATAAGTCCCCACAATCTCCTTCACCAGTCCTCGGATCTCTTCGTTATTGCCGTAGGCAGCCTTGGAAAGTCCGCCCATCTGCTCTGCGAAATGATCCATGTCGAAGGCGATGGGGCTTCCAATGTGGATGAGTTCGTTTTTGGTCTTTCGAAGTCCCTCCTCGGCCATTAGCTTTTCTTCGTAAAGCTTTTCGCCGGGTCTAAGACCTGTATAGACAACCTTGATGTCTCCGTCCGGCTCATGTCCGGAAAGGCGGATCAGGTTTCTTGCCAGGGTGTCGATCTTAACCGGCTCTCCCATATCAAAGATGAAGATCTCTCCGCCTCCTGCATAAGCTCCTGCCTGAAGCACCAGGCTGACTGCCTCCGGGATGGTCATAAAGTAGCGGATGATGTCCGGATGGGTAACCGTAACCGGTCCGCCTGCCTCGATCTGCTTTTTAAAGAGCGGAATGACAGAGCCGTTGCTGCCAAGGACATTTCCGAAACGAACTGCTACGAATTCTGTCTTTGCAGCTGCCAGTCTTTCTCTCAGGGCTTCTTTTTCTTCTGCACTTGAAAAGCCAACTGCATTTTCATAGAGACGGATCAGTCTTTCTGTATTGTTTTCTTTTATCGATGCATCCAAGGTCTGAACCACCATTTCACAGAGCCTTTTGCTAGCTCCCATGATGTTGGTAGGATTTACTGCCTTGTCGGTTGAAATCAAAACAAAACGTCTGCAGCCGTTTGATGCTGCGGCAATGGCTGTCTTGAGGGTTCCAAGCACGTTGTTCTTGATGGCCTCACAGGGCGCATCCTCCATGAGGGGCACGTGCTTATGGGCTGCCGCATGATATACGATTTCCGGTTTGTAAAGCTCCATGATCTCTGCCATTTTTTTGCTGTCCCTTACGGAGCAGATGATGGTCTCGAGATCCATGTTCGGATATTTCTTCCGAAGCTCTAACTGGATGTCATAGGCATTATTCTCGTACATATCGCAGATAATAAGTTTGCCCGGCTTGTGCTCCGCAATCTGTCTGCAAAGCTCTGAGCCGATGGAGCCGCCTCCGCCTGTTACCAGGATTACCTTTTCTTTAATGGACTGGAAGATTTCCTCCAGGTCAACCTTTATGGGGTCACGGCCTAAAAGATCTTCGATCTGTACCTCCTTCATGTCGGCAAGGGAAACCTCGCCTGTCATGAACTGGTACATGCCCGGAAGCTTCTTCATCTTGCAGCCGGTTCTGCTGCAGATGTTCAGAATTTCTCCTTCTGTCTTTTTGTCTGCACTTGGGATTGCATAGTAAATGCGGTCTATGTCGTATTCCCTGCATGCTCCTTCTATGCTTTCCCTGCCGCCTACAATCTTGACTCCGTCTATGTAGCGGTTCCACTTATTGCTGTTGTCGTCAATAAAGCAGCATACCTCTTCCTTTATCTCCTTGGAACGCTTAATGTCCCGAAGAATGGACTGGCCTGCCTGACCTGCTCCGATCAGCATAACGTGTCTGGTGTTCTCTCTTTTTTGGCTTCTCTGTGCCCGAACCAGCAATATAAAGCGGTAGGAAAAACGAATTCCCACAGTGAAGAAAAACTGCAGTGCCAGACCGAAGATGTGATAAGACACCGGCATATATCCAAAAAAGCACCACATCAAAACCACATTGGCCGCTCCTGTAGCAATGGTTGCCAGGACCAGACGGTAAAGCTCTATGTAGCTTGCAAATCTCCAGATGGAGCGATACAAACGAAAGCCGCAAAAGATCATGATGCAGATAGCTGCATAAATCAAGATCGAGTGGAGGTAGCTTGTGAAATATCCGCTTGGAATCTGGGAAAATTTACAGTCAAAGCGCAGCCACAGGGCAAGAAAATAAGAAATTATAATCGCAAGAATATCGTATATGGCGAGCACCGCAGTCACATACTGCCAATGCTTAATCAGACGTTTTCTTTCTTTCATGCCTTATCTTTTCGCTTCCTGCGGTTTTTTCCTTTTCAAACAAACCGCAATGCCTGCTGCAGATGCAGCTGCTGCCGCACCAAATCCCAGCAGAATCGGTGCTTCCCCTGTATCCGGTGACTCCCTGTCCGGATCCTTGTGTCCGTTTATTTTCTTTACGGTAGGCGGATCCGTCGTCGGACTGATTGAATTGTAGGCCATAGCCGGAATGGAAAAGGCCAGCATCATTACGCTTGTGCCTAAGATTACCGCAAATTTTTTCATGTGTTTCCTCCTCTCTATTCTACCTCTGTGTAGAATAGCTCAATGATCATTTCCTGAAGTTCTTCGTTGTTTACATTGTATTCCTCGTACACCTCTCCCTTGGTCATTTCTCCCGGAAGATAGAGTACATTGTCTAACTCATAGTCATAATCGATCAGGCTGTTCAGCTCTGTCGTTTTCATATCGGTAAGGATCGTGCTTCCGATATAGTCGCTCAGCTTGCTTACAAGGGAGCTTCCGTCTGAGCTTTTCAGGGAATCGATCATATTTGTCACATAGGTTGTCTGTCTGCTCATTCGGTCCTGTACAGAATTAAACTGGCTTGTATCTCTGTACTGAACGAAGTGGGTTGCCTTTTCCCCCTCCAGATGTACCGTACTGCCCTTTTTGAAGCTCGGGTCGATCCAGGTATAGTCCTCTTCCATGGTTACATCCACTCCACCTAAGGCATCGTTGATGTCTGCGATTCCCGGAAGACTCATGGTAAGGTATCCATCGATTTCCGTATTAAACAAAAGCTCTTCTACAATCTGCTTTTGGGCAAGGCAGCTTCGCTTTCCGCCTGTACAGTAGGCATACTGCAGACAGATCTGACCTTCTATGGTCTGGGTAACTGCTCCCATTTCGCTGTATACATCAAGCTCGGTCATAGCATTTCGGTTGATCTGCAAGAGCTTTGCTTCATTTGTATCTTCATTTAATATAAGAAGAATCAGGCAGTCTGCCTGACCTGCACTACCGGGTGCCAGATCCTCATCTACAAAGTCATCCTCTCTTTCGTCTACACCGATAAAGAGGTAGGATTTTACATTGCTGTTTTTCGTATATTGCTTGCCGTTATAGTTGATAACGTCTATGCCATTTTGCGGGCTGTTCAGTTCCTCTGCCTTTTCCTTTGCTGCCCTTGCAGCCTCCTCATACTCTTTCTTTACATGGAATGCAAAGACCAGCAATACTGCTGCAAGCGCAATACATATAAGGAGCAGAAACAGCTTAACCAGTTTTTCTTTTCTCATTTATGATTCTTTCTCCGTAAGGACTGCACCAACCAAGAGCCGGTTGTCCCCATAACAGGTGGAAAGCACAATCAGGGTATCCTCTGTGCTTGTCTCTTTTTCATCGGAATGCCAATAGGGCAGCATCCGCACATTTTCCAGCGACTTTAAAAATTCACTGTAGCCCTCCTCTGTATTGCAGTCATAATTTGCAAGTATATTTCTGGTGTCGTATGCCTGCACAAAGGTAATTTCATAGGTATAGGTGTGCTTTTGCGTGTATACCTTTATGGTAGAATGCTCCTGCCGGTAGCTGTCGTCTGTCCAAAGGTCCAGGGAACCGAACATGGTATCATTCTTCATTCTGTGTCCGTAAACAACGGTTACGGCATCCTCAAAGGGGTCTGTATTCAAATCGGACTCGGTAAAGATGGCTCCCGGATATCCTTCTGTCCCATCTACCGTATAGTTGGTATAGTAATCCGGATCATCCGTACTGCTTTGCAGGATTGGATAGTCGATGGCTGTGTCTTCGATGCGGATCCAGCCGTAAATGTCAGCATTTTCCTCCTGCAGGGCCTCAAAATCAATGGGACTTACGAAGGCTTCTTCCAAAGCAGATGTGCTTTCACTGTCTGAGTTTTTCTCTTTCGTGCTTTGCTCTTTGGCTGCAATTTCCTGCAGTCTTTCGTTAACATCCTTTGCCTCTTCCTGTCTGCCCAGATAAAATACGATCCCAACTATTGATACGATAAATATGATCACAAGTACAATCAATAGGATCCGTACGATTTTTTTCCTGCCTCTCATTTCATCTCCCCAAGGCTTTATTTTGCCTCTTTTTCATTCAGCAATTTTTTCTTCTTTCTTTTACTTTTGAAAAAGAGTGATTTTTCATAGGGCACAACTCCGATTACAACCTCTCCCAGGTATTTATTCACATCATCCGCACCCTTGATCTTGTCATTTAAGAGGTAAGGAATGCATAGAAGGATAAACACGATTGCGAAGCCTCCCAGGGCTCCCTTTTGTGCCGCAGCGCCTATACCCTTGCTGTTTGGAGAGGATGCCACCTCTGCGGATTCCACCAGAGTCGGTGCATCCGTCTGTGTGATCTCGCTCATTCTCTGTGCAGTTCTCGTTGTAACTGCATCGCAAAGCTCCTTGGAAAGCTCCGCATCCTGAGTTGTGCAGCTGATGGTGATGATTCGTGTATCAGAGGTGTGGGATACGGACAGGGATCCCAGAACCTGGGACCTTGTAAGGGTTACGCCCATAGACGATTCCACGTCCTTGATGGACTTGTCCAGCACCGGTTTACTCTTTATCATTTCTACAAAATCATCGGAAAGGGTGCTTCCAAGCTGCAAATCTGCCAAATTGGTAATGGATGTGCTCGTGGACAGAACATAGAGCTTTGAGCTTGAAGTATAGGTATATTTTTTAACATATCTGCTTCCGCCCATGATCACTGCTCCGATCATGGCTCCCAAAATCAGAAGCGGCCAAAAGCGAAATACACTCTTTAAAAGATCCAGAAGATCAATTGATTCTGCAGCATAGATCCGGTTCGTACCTGTATTTGCCGCAGGCGTCTTTTTTTCATCCGCCATTTTATTCTCCCCCTCTGTAATATGCATAATGGCCTTTTTCGTAAACATCCTTTCCTTCTTTCGCCTTGTTCAGGATCACACCCAGAAAGTTGTCATTGACCTTTTTCAGCTCTTCGATGTTTTTCTTCACTTCTTTTCGGCTGATCATGTTTGCACCTACTACCATAATGCTTGCGTCGGCTAAGGATGCAACAACCGCCGCATCTACCACATAGCCAAGGGGCGGCGTGTCGATAATGACCATATCAAAGGCATCCTTTACCTGATTCATATAGTCCTTAAAGCGGTCTCTTTTAAAAAGCTGGGTAGCATTTTCCGTAAGTCTGCCGCTGGGGGTAATGTAGAGTCCTTCCATATTTGTCTTGTAGATGGCATCCGTAATCTCTATTTTTTCAGTAATATACTCCGTAAGTCCTTCGATATGTTTGTTGTAGCCCATTCTCTGGTCCTGTACAGATTTTCGTATGTCTGCATCCACCAGCAAAATGTTCTTTCCAAGGTCCTCCGCAAATGCCTGTGCCAGACCCAGGGCAACTGTACTTTTCCCCTCGTTTTGCGTTGTGCTGGTAAGGCAGATGCTTTTCTGGCCTTCCCCGGAAAACTCTGTATTTATCTTTATCCTTCGAAAAATGTCCCTAACGACACCGGACATTTCCCCTTCCATCTTTATCTCTAAGCTTCTCATTGTCCTTCTCCCCCGCCGAATACCGATTCTTCAAAAAAGCGGCGCGGATTTTCAATCAGCAGCTTTGCTGCATATTCTGCACCGTATTTCTTTTCTAAAAAATCCCTGCAGGCACCGATCTGACTCCTTCTTGTTGTCATGTTGTGAACATCGGAACCTACAAAGTCTGCCATTTTTCTTTTCAGCAGTCCCTTACAGAATTTTTCTCTTTTCCGGTCCTCTGTTCCCAAAATGCTGTCTGCATTCAGCTGTATGAAAACCCCTCGGTTTCTCAACTCTTCTATTGTTTTATATCGTCTGTAAAGCGATTTGATGCGCTCTGCATGGGCTATGATCACTCCATAGCCAAGGCTTGAAAGCTCCTGCGTTTTTTCTAAAACATAGCTTTCCTCGTGTTCTGTTGAAAATTCCAGCAGCACCGTCTTTTTTCTGTTCAGCTCCGCAAATGAGCGTTTGATAAGGTGTTCCTTTAAATTATCCTTCACCCTTACCTCACTGCCAAGCCGCAGCTCTATATTTGGAAAGCGTTCCCGCACGGCTTTCTTTAAGGCTCTGTACTGGAAAAGAACAAAATCCTCCTCCGCTTCAAAGCTGCTTTTGCCAAAATGGGGTGTCAGCATAATGCCGCCAACGCCCTGGGCTGCTTCATCTGCTACGATCTCCAGTGCTTCATGCAAGGATGCAGCACCGTCATCTACCTTTGGAATTATATGGGTATGTATATCATATATCGGTTCCGTCTTTTTTCTCCTTTTCGCAAACGTGTTTTTCACAATCGCTGTCGAAGCTTCGGAAGAGTTATATTTCCGTAAGCATTTGTATACCAGATGGGACTTCCATTTACTTCAATCTTAAAGGCTCTGGTCACATGATCTACCAGCAGCATCTGGCCGATCTCATCTTTTTTATAAATCCCAATGCTTACATAAAATATACCCTTTGCAATTATATCCATTTCCATGACAACCGTAAAGCTTAAATGAACATTTTCTTCTTCCCCAAGCTGCAGTTCATCGGACCATGCGGTTCCCAGTCCCGCGTCGGTATCTGTTCGAAGGGTCAGGCGCAAATACAGCCCCTTGACCGGCTTTTTTACCAAAAGTCCGACTTCCATCTCAAGGGCTTCTCCCGCCTCGTAAAGGGCCGTATCTTTCCCCAGAAGGCGGATTCGTTCCATTTGTACGTCTGCACGATCTTTTGGTCTGTGGTGAGGCACCCCTCTTAAATCGATGTCCACCTGATTTTCTCCTACGGAGCGGTCCATGTAGAGGGCAATCGCCTTTTCCACCTCTCCGTCGTAGATCACTTTTCCGCTTTCCAGTACAATGCAGCGTTTGCAAAGCCTTCGTATGGTGTTCATGTTATGGCTTACATAAAGGACTGTGCGCCCCTCCAGGTCTGCCGCCTGCCGCATTTTGTCCAGGCATTTGTGCTGAAAAGCCATGTCTCCTACCGCAAGCACCTCATCCATGATCATGATCTCACTTTTCAAATGTGCTGCCACCGAAAATGCTAATTTTACGAACATTCCCGAAGAATAACGCTTTACCGGCGTGTCTATAAATTCCCCAATTTCCGAAAATTCTATAATTTTGTCCATCTGGCTGTCGATCTCAGCCCTTGACATGCCCAAAATAGCACCGTTCATGTAGACATTTTCCCGTCCCGTCATTTCTCCATGAAAGCCGGTTCCCACCTCTAACATGGAAGTGATCCTTCCATATATGTCGATCTCTCCCTCTGTTGGTGCCGTAATTCTGGACAAAAGCTTTAAGAGAGTGGATTTTCCCGCTCCGTTTGCCCCTATTATGCCGACGGTCTCCCCCTGCCATATGGTAAGGTCGATGCCGTCCAGTGCCATAAATTTCTTTCCAAGGAGCTCTCTCTTCACGCCAATCTTAAGATTTGGATCCTCTTTTCCCCTTTTCCTTGCCCACCAGGACTGTATCTCTCCCTGCAAGGTTCTTCCGCCTATGGCTCCAAGGCGGTATTGCTTTTTTACGCCGGATATAATGATGGCCGGCTTTTTCTTTTCTTCTGACATGCCGCCTCCTTATACCGTATCGATAAATGTACGTTCTACCTTGTTAAATACAAGAATCGCAAATCCCGCAACCACGATGGTAAATACAAGTGACACCGCAAGGCTTACTGGTACCAAAGTTCCCTTGCCCAGCACCGCATAGCGGAAAAGCTCCACCGGTGCCGACACCGGATTGATCTGGATCAGGGTTCGAAGCCACCCCTCCGGAAGCTGAGACAGTGGATAAACCACCGGGGTTCCGTACATCCAGAGAGACAGTCCAAAGGAGACCAATACCGACAGGTCTCTGTACTTTGTGGTAATGCTGGAGATCAGGATGCCGCATTCCATGCCAAGAAGCCCAATCCAGATCAGGATAAAGGGAAGCAAAAGCCAGCAAAGCCAGTTCGGTGATACTGCTCCCTGTATGCAATAAAAAATCAAAAGTCCCAATATCAGACACATAGAAATGCCAAAGCGGACAATAGCCGTCATCATATTGGAAATCGGAACCGTTAATCTTGGAAAATAGATCTTCCCAAAAAGGCCTGCATTTCCTGTAAAGGTACTGGCATTATTGCTAAGGCAGGTGGAAAAAAGACTCCAGATGGCAGTTCCTGACAGGTAAAACAAAATCTGGGGCGTTCCGTCTGTGGAAAGCCTAGCAATATTTCCGAACAAAATCGTATAGACGATGGAGGTCAGAAAAGGATTGATAAAAAGCCATAAGGGACCCAGGATTGTCTGCTTGTAAGCCACCTTAAAGGCCCGCTTCGTAAAAAGCAAAATCAGCTCCCGGTATCTCCAGACCTCCTTTAGATTCAGATTGAACCATTTGTGGTCTGCACTGATATGCGTATGCAATTCATATCCTTCATTTTTCATGTCTGATCCGCCTTTTTGCATATCGAATGCATTTCCCTGCAAGCATCCTTATTTTCTGTAACAGAATCCGAAGATGGTAGGGCGAGCACCACAGATACACATAGAGAAGATATCTCTTATCTGTCACCTCTATCTTTTTTCCATCTCTTACGACTGCTGTCAGCCTTCCCAAAATCTGCTCTTTTTTTACATTTTCCCCATTGATACAATTGTCGCCTATGATCCAGAAGCTTCCATCTGCCTCAAGACGCAGCACCCGGTGCAGGACATAATCCTTTTTTTCTTTTCTCTGACGGGTAAAGAGCACGGCATCCAGGCGCTTCACCTCTTCGCCCCTGCAGGCCTCTATGACCATAAGGTCTCTGCCCTGCCGAAGGAGGGGCATCATAGACACCCCCTTGTTTGTATAAACCAGCCTTCCGCTTTTTTTTAATTCTTCTTCGAAGGTCATTTATACTCTCTGCCTTTCCACAAGCTCTGCAAAAAAGCCCTTCCTTGCGATCAGCTCATCGTAATTGCCGTCCTCTATGATCTTTCCCCCGTCCATAACCAAAATCCGGTCACAGTGACGGATGGTGGAAAGCCGGTGTGCAATGACCACCCTGGTGCATTTCAAAGCATCTAAGGCATCGGACACATGCTTTTGGGTAATGTTGTCCAGCGCCGATGTAGCCTCATCCAGGAAAAGGATCTTTGGCTTTGGTGCCACTGCTCTTGCGATCATAAGTCTCTGTCTTTGTCCTCCGGAGATACCTCCTGCCATACCGGAAATCTGGGTATGCATTCCCATGGGCATCTTTTTAATGTCCTCTGCAATTCCCGCTACTTCTGCCGCTTTCCAGGCTGCATCCATAGAAAGGGTCGGGTCCGCTATGATAATATTTTCATAAATACTTCCCTGAAAAAGCTTGCCGTCCTGCATTACCGTACCGATCTTTTTTCGAACGGAGTGCATATCCAGGCTGCAGCTGTCCTTTTTGTCGTAGTAAATGCTTCCACGCTCCGGCTTTTCAAAGCCAAGGAGCAGCCTTAGAAGGGTGGATTTTCCGCAGCCGGTCTTTCCTACAATGGCTACATACTGGCCATTTGGGATCCGCAGGGAAATGTCGTTTAGGATCATCGGTCCTTCTTTACTATATCGGAAGGAAAGATGGGAAATCTCTATGGAGCCGGAAAGCTCCGTAACCGTCTCTAGTCCCTCCACGGACTCCGGCTCTGCCTCAAGAAGAGGACGAACCAGCTCCATTCCGGGCTTTATGGTCGCAATGGTGGTTGCCACCGAAGCAAGCGCTGTAAATGCACTGGAAATATAGGCATAGGCCGAATTGAAGGCATAGTAATCTGAAACGGACACATTGCTCTTTACCGCAGTATAGTAAATAAAAATCGTTCCGATTAGGGAAATCGCCGTTGTAATAACCGTGTTCAGCTTAATCTGTGTAGGCGGACTGTAACTCAGCTCTGCCTCCTTTGCATAGCACTCTGCCCACTTGGCAAAGGCTCTCTTTTCTGCCCCGGAAAGGCGAATCTTCTGAATGCCGTTGATCAGGGAGTAGACAATACCCTGCTCCTGAGCCGAAAGCTTCATCTGCTCCTTACTGATTATGCTCTGGGCCGATGCCGCCAGCATGCTGACCACCAGGGTAAGGATCGTCACGATCAGAGAGGGGATTACCAGGGCTTTCGCAAAAGAAAAGACCTGTATCAGATAAACCAAAGAAAAAATCCCGGTAAGTCCCGTTGAAAATACTGCATTTACAATGGTATCGCAAATATTAGACATATAGGAAAGATACTGGTTCAGCTCACCGGTGGAGTAATTCTGGAAAAAATCCGCCGGAAGAGACAGTACCCGCATCATGGTTGCCGCTGTAACATTGTTGGACAGCTTGTAGCCGATCCTGGTCTGCAAGAGGCTTTTTATGGAGCTGAACATCAAATTTCCAATGGTCACACAGATCATAAAAAGAATCACTGACAGCAAAAGGGAATAGCTCTGATACAGTACCACCGTTCCCGTCAGCAGGCTGTTCAGCTTTGGCAAAATAAGGCCGATCAGGGTAATGACCAGAGCCGATATGGCAAAGCTTAAAATGTCCCAGGTGGTAAGGCTTTCCTTCATGTATCTCCAGATGTCAATGGACTTCAGTTTTCGCATAGGAAGAGCCCGGTAAAAGCAATAGGCCTCCTCCCCCAGCTTTTTCGCCTCTTTTTTGTCGATGCGTTTTTTGCGTCCGCTGTGAGGGTCAATATAGTAAAAGCCTCCCATCTGTCCCGGCAAAATGGTCACCACGGCACCGTCTTCCTTCATGCTGCCGATCATGGCTCCCATGGCATCCTTCTGCCAGCCTTCTTCTAAGCGCACCTCTCTGTAAAAGATGCCCGAGGAGGACAAAAGATAATCCAGCTTTTCCTCCAGACTCTTCAGCTTTGTGGGAAGCTTTTTTTCTTTTACATTAAAATAACGCAAAAGCTGGGAAAGAGCGTCCTGTACGTCCCTTCCCTCGCCGAAAAAGCCGTCCCCGATCTTGTGCTGGGCAACCGCCTTTGAAATATTTTGAAAAGCATCCGCAAGGAGCTCATCTTCATGTTTTTTTCTTTCCTCTATCTGATCATCAAACCAACCCATGAAGTCTTCTCCTACTCATTTGTTACAAGCTCACAGTAAGCTCCGCCAAGAGCCATCAGCTCCTCGTGATTTCCTCTCTCTACCACCTTGCCGTTGTCCAGAACCAGGATTTCGTCGCAGTCACGAATGGTAGAAAGTCTGTGTGCGATCACAATGCAGGTAATTCCCCTGTTCGAAATTGCCTGTACCACGTCGTGCTCCGTTCTTGCATCCAGTGCTGAGGTTGCCTCGTCCAGAATGCAGATGGTAGGATCCTGAGCCAGTGCTCTTGCAATCTCAATTCTCTGTCTTTGTCCACCGGACATGTTGCGGCCCCCTTCCAAAATCTTCTTCTGGAAGCCTCCGCTTTGCATAATGTCGTCGTAGATTTTCGCATCCTTGGCAGCAAGCAGGACCTCAAAATCCTCTGTTGTAGAATCCCACATCTTAATGTTTTCCGAAACCGTATCATCAAAGAGGACAATGTCCTGATCCACAACGGAGAGAGAGCCTACAAAAACATCTCTATCGATCTCATCTAAGGTTTTTCCGTCAAATTCGATCTTGCCGGACCAAGGCCTGCAAAGACCCGAAAGGAGTTTGGAAAGGGTGGACTTTCCGCAGCCGGAGCGGCCTACAAAGGCAATCTTCTGTCCCGGCTTTATCTCCATGGAAAAGTTTTCGATCAAAGGCTCTGCCAGTCTGGAATATCCAAAGGTTACGTCTGTCATCTTGATGTGGCCACTGAGCTTTTGCAACGTATCTGTCTTTTTGCTCTCTGTAAACCAATGGTCGCTTTTGTAGCTCATGACATCGTCTACCCGCTCCATCTGGGTGATCATCTCCTGCAGGGACTGGCC
>CAVFRH010000069.1:0-8634 GCA_963624695.1 bacterium | reverse complement strand
CAGTATTGCAAGATTCAGAAGAATGCAGGGCTACGATGTTTTCTTCCAGACCGGAACAGATGAGCATGGTCAGAAAATTGAATTAAAGGCAGCAGATAAGGGTGTTACTCCGAAAGAATACGTGGATGATGTTGCAGGACAGATCAAAGAGATCTGGGATCTCATGAACACCTCCTACGATAAATTTATCCGAACCACAGATGCAGATCACGAAAAGCAGGTTCAGAAAATTTTCAAGAAAATGTATGAAAAAGGAGACATTTACAAGGGATATTATGAAGGACTGTATTGTACCCCTTGTGAATCCTTCTTTACTCAGGCTCAGCTCAAGGACGGAAAATGTCCGGATTGCGGAAGAGAGGTTGTTGCAGCAAAGGAGGAGGCATATTTCTTTAAAATGAGCAAATATGCAGATCGTCTGATCGAGCATATCAATACTCATCCAGAGTTCATTCAGCCTGTTTCCAGAAAGAACGAAATGATGAACAACTTCCTTCTTCCGGGACTGCAGGATCTTTGTGTGTCCAGAACATCCTTTAAATGGGGAATTCCGGTAGACTTTGACCCGGGCCATGTTGTCTATGTATGGCTGGATGCCCTGACAAACTACATCACCGGTATCGGTTACGATGCAGACGGAGAATCCACAGAGTGTTACAAGAAAAACTGGCCGGCAGACCTGCATCTGATCGGAAAGGACATTGTAAGATTCCATACCATTTACTGGCCGATTTTCTTAATGTCTCTGGATCTTCCTCTTCCGAAGCAGGTATTTGGCCATCCTTGGCTCCTGCAGGGAGACGGCAAAATGAGCAAATCAAAGGGCAATGTGCTTTATGCAGATGATCTGGTAAAGGTATTTGGCGTAGATGCAGTTCGTTACTTTGTTATTCATGAGATGCCATTTGAAAATGACGGAGTGATCAGCTGGGAGCTGATGGTAGAGAGAATGAATTCCGATCTGGCAAACATTCTTGGAAATCTGGTAAATCGTACGATCTCCATGTCAAATAAATACTTCGGAGGTCTTGTCAGCGACAAGGGCATATGCGAAGAAGTAGACGAAGATCTGAAAAATGTAATTAAGGCTGCTGTGGAAAAGGCCGTGGAGAAGATGGATGATCTGAGAGCAGCAGATGCACTGACAGAGATTTTCAACATCTTCCGCAGATGCAATAAATACATTGACGAGACCATGCCATGGGCACTGGCAAAGGATGAGGCAAAGCAGGACCGCCTTGCTACTGTGCTTTACAATCTGGTAGAGGGCATTACAATCGGTGCCTCCCTTTTAGAGCCTTTTATGCCGCAGACAACACAGCGCATCATGCAGCAGTTAAATACAAAAGCAAGAGACTACGAAGAGATGGATCATTTTGGACTTTATCCAAGCGGAAATAAAGTAACCGACAAGCCGGAGATTCTTTTTGCAAGACTGGATGTAAAGGAAGTTCTGGAAAAGGCAGAAGAAATCCAGAAGGCACAGATGCAAGCTCAGGCACCGGCACAGGAGCCGGAAGAGGAGGCAATCGTTCTGGAAGAAAAAGAGCAGATTACCTTTGAAGACTTTGAAAAAATGCAGTTTGCTGTAGGAGAGATCATTTCCTGCGAGGCAGTCAAGAAATCCAAAAAGCTTCTTTGCTCTCAGGTAAAAATCGGTAACCAGGTAAAACAGATCGTTTCTGGAATCAAGGCATATTACAGCCCGGAGGAGATGGTCGGAAAGAAGGTTATGGTGCTTGTAAATCTGAAGCCTGCAAAGCTGGCAGGAGTTCTTTCGGAAGGAATGCTGCTTTGTGCGGAGGATCAGGACGGAAACCTTGCTCTTATGACACCGGAAAAGAAAATGCCTTCGGGAGCGGAAATCTGTTGAAAGAAAATATGATATTTGAAACCCATGCTCACTATGATGATGAGGCCTTCGATGAGGACAGAGATGCACTGTTGTCTTCCTTTCCGGAGAAGAACATCTGCTGCGTCATCGATGTTGCCGCCACGGTGGGCAGCCATGAAAAAATTCTGGAGCTTACAGAAAAATATCCCTTTGTATATGGTACAGTTGGAGTTCATCCAGATGAGATCGGAGAACTGAACGAAGAGGTTTTTCAAGATCTGGCTGCGCTGTGTAAAAAAGAAAAAATAGCGGCAGTGGGAGAAATCGGAATAGACTATCACAGAGTAATCGACAATAAAAAAGAGCAGATCTACTGGTTTGAACGATTTACAGATCTGGCAAGAAGAGAAAAGCTTCCTATCATTATTCACAGCAGGGAGGCAGCAGCAGATACCCTGGAGGTCATAAAAAAAGAAAAAATCGGTGAGATCGGTGCGGTCATGCATTGCTATTCCTATTCAAGGGAATATGCCAGAGAACTTTTGGATATGGGCTTTTATTTTGGAATTGGTGGCGTTTCTACTTTCAAAAATGCAAGAAAGCTGATCGAAACCCTGGAATATATTCCTATGACATCCATTCTTTTGGAAACAGACAGTCCATATCTGGCACCGGTACCTTACAGGGGAAAGCGTAACTGCTCTCTTTACATCCCCTATGTAGCGCAGAAAATTGCACAGATCAAAAATCTGACAGAAGAAGAAGTAATCCGTGCCTGCAATGAAAATGCACGCAGACTTTTCAAAAAGATTGCAATTGAGTAGGGGCATTGTTATAATGAAAGAGCAGAGTTTCCGGTCCGGAAACAGATGCAATAAACATCAAGGAGGTTGGTGTTATGAACATTATCATCAGCGGAAGAAACATTGAATTAACAGACGGATTGAAAGCAGCTGTAAATGAAAAGCTTAGTAAACTCAATCGCTATTTTACTCCGAATACGGAAGTACAGGTTACACTCAGTGTTGAAAAGGACAGACAGAAAATTGAAGTGACGATACCGGTGAAAGGAAACATTATCAGATCAGAGCAGGTAAGCAATGACATGTATGTATCCATCGATCTGGTAGAAGAGGTTATCGAACGTCAGCTCAGAAAATATAAAAATAAAATCGTCGCAAAGCATCAGGAAGGCGGCATTTTCCAGCAGGATTATGTTGACAACGACTACCTGGAAGATGAAGAGATCCGGATTATCAAAACAAAGAAATTTGATATCAAGCCTATGTATCCGGAGGATGCATGTGTTCAGATGGAGCTTTTGGGACATAACTTCTTTGTATTTTTCAATGCAGAGACAGACAAGATCAATGTTGTCTATAAGAGAAAAGACAATGCCTATGGTCTGATCGAACCGGAAGAGTATTAAAAATTCCATAAAACGGATATTCAGCCGCCTTTTGCTTGCAAGGGGCGGCAAAAATAATAACAGGAGAAATGTGAGAATATGGTTAATGTAGCAGTGTTGGGATACGGCACAGTAGGAAGCGGTGTTTTTGAAATCATCAGCAAAAACAATCAGGTCCTGAGCAAAAATATAAAAGAAGATATTCAGGTAAAATACGTGCTGGATCTCAGAGAGTTCCCAGGTGATCCGGTGGAAAAGGTTCTGGTCCACGATTTTAAGGAAATTCTGGCAGATGAGGAAGTCAGCATTGTAGTGGAAACAATGGGCGGACTTCATCCGGCATACGAATTTACCAAGCAGGCTCTGGAAGCAGGAAAGAGCGTATGTACCTCCAACAAAGAGCTGGTTGCAACCTTTGGCCATGAGCTTATGGAGATAGCAGAATCCAAGAACATCAACTACATGTTTGAGGCCAGCTGCGGCGGTGGGATCCCGATCATCCGTCCTTTATATACCTCTCTTACAGCAGAGGTCATTGAAGAGATTACCGGTATCATGAACGGAACTACTAATTATATTCTCAGTAAAATGTATACAGAGGGTTCTGATTTTGCAGAGGTCCTGAAGGAAGCACAGGCTATGGGCTATGCAGAGAAAAATCCGGAAGCAGATATTGAAGGATATGATCCCGGAAGAAAAATTTCCATTTTATCTTCCATTGCTTACGATCAGCAGATGGACTACAAAGATGTCTATACAGAAGGCATTACAAAGATCACAGCAGATGATATCAAATATGCAAAGAAGCTTAAAGCGAAGATCAAACTTTTCGGAACCAGTACAAATACAAAGGACGGCATTGCAGCTATGGTTGCTCCGTTTTTAATCGACAGCACACATCCTTTGTTTGCAGTAGATGATGTATTCAATGCGATTTTCGTGAAGGGAAATATGCTGGGAGATTCCATGTATTACGGCAGCGGCGCAGGAAAGCTTCCTACTGCAAGTGCAGTGGTGGGAGATGTTGTGGATCTTGCACGTCATCCGAAGAAAACCGTAAACAGAACCTGGAAGGCAGAGAAGATACAGCTGATTCCACAGGAAAAGGTGGAAAACAGTTTCTTTGTCAGAGTAAAGGGAAGTACAGAAAAGGAAGGAAAGCTGGTAACAGAGCTTTTCGGTGTAGAGAACTTTATTCAGATAGAAGATCTTGAAGGAGAGTTCGCATTCCTTACAGAGTCTATGTCAGAAGGAGAATTTACAAAAAAAGCAGAAAAGCTTCCGGTAATCTCCAGAATCCGTTCCAGATTATCCAAATAAAAAATGAAGAGGCTGATCGTAATGATCAGCCTCTTTTTCTGTTTTGAAGGTCTTTGAAAAAAAGAACATTGGCACAGCGCATATAGGGAAGGGTAAACAGAAAACCGGTAAACATGCTGGCAATGGAAAGCAAGTACATTCCTGCAAAGCTGATTTGCAGCCAGAAAAGCTTTAGGCGGTATCCTTTGGTAAGGCGGCAGCTTTCTTTAAAGCATTCCATCAAGGAGGAATCCGGATTTTCTATGGCAAGGAAAGGAGCAAAGCTCAGGGGAAGCAAAATCAGCATACTGAGCAAAGCAGCAAGCAGAACCAGGCTATAGTAAATCAGGGTATATTCCAAGGTGCTTATATTTTTATCTGCAACAAAATAAGAAAGAAAAAGAATCGGAAGACTTAAAAGTGTATGAACCGCAGTCATGATCAGCTGCATTTTCAAAAAAAGGTCACTGTTGTGGGTAAAAGCAAAAAAGAGATCCGAAAGACCATAATTTTCTTCTTTACAGATACAAAGAACTGCCCTGGAGATTCCGACGGAAACCAGATTGACAAAAACAGTAAGAAGATAATTTAAAAGTCCGGCAGATAAAAGAAAAACCGGAGTAGACATATCTGAAAAAAAGTAAGAAGGAAGCAAAGAGGATAAAAGCAGGCAAAGCAAATAAAGAATGGTAAAGGAAGCCAGCTTTGTATGGTGTCCGTTTAAAAGAATGCGGCTTCTTCCTTTGAGGGAACGGTTATTTATCATAGAAATACCTCCTGTAAAGCACCGATAACAGTGCCTGCTGATTGGGAATAATAGCTGTTAAACTGCTTCAAAAGTTCATCGTATACACCGGTGCGAATCATATAAATGGTTGTGACTAAAATGACAGCACCAAAGATCAGTCCGATGAGAGAGGTGATCATGCCGGCTACTGCTCGTCCTTGAATTGGTTCACCATTTCCCCGAGAGAGCAAGGCAAGAATCAGTCCGAGAGCTCCAAGCGGGAGAGAAAGACCGAAAAGTAGAAAAACAAGGGATGTAATCCCTAAGATCAAAGAAGCAAATTGTAATTTTTCCTGTGAATTCATATAATATCCTCCAAGCCGCCATTATAGCATGAAGAAGAAGCGAAGGTCAAAGGAAGCTGGAAAATTCGGAAGGCACGTTGCCCCTGAAATATATATTTGTTACAATAGTCGGGAATAGAAGAGGAAAAGAAAATTGAGCGATATCATTCAGGAAAAAAAACGGATCAGAAAAGAGAAGATTGCTCTGCGAAGAGCTCAGACACTTGAAGAACAGAACAGAAAATCAAATGCGCTTTGCAGAAAGATTCTGGAGTCTGAAATCTATCAAAAATCAACATACATAATGGCTTACAGGTCTATGCCGGGAGAGGTATCTTTAGATCTTTTGGTTGAAGAAGCAAAAAAAGATGGAAAAAAGGTCGGTTTTCCCTTGTGTATCAGCAAACAGGAAATGGAATGTTTGATTCCGAACGGAGAGGATACGTTCCGAAGGGGAGCTTATGGAATACAGGAGCCGGATCCGGAAAAATCAGAAAAGATGGATCCCAAAATGATGGACTTGATTCTGCTGCCCTGTACAGCCTTTGATGAAGAATGCAGAAGACTTGGAATGGGAGCCGGATACTACGACCGCTATCTGGAAAAATGCAAAAAAGCGCATTTGGCAGCAGTTGCATTTGAATTACAAAAAGAAAGAAAAATACCGGTTCAGAAACATGACAAGGCGGTAGAAGCGGTTTTTACAGAAGATGCAGTTTATAGAAGGAGAGAAAAAATGAGCATAAGAGAAGACGTTGCAAAAATGAAAAAAGAAGCTCCCTTTATGGCAGCTTCCACAGTGGAGATGCGTAATGCAGCACTGCGTAAAATCCAGGAAAATCTTCAGGCAGGGAAAGAGAAAATATTTGCTGCAAATGAACAGGACATTGAGGCAGCCAAAGAAGCAGGAATTGCGGATGCAGTTATGAAAAGACTGAAATTCAATGAAGGAAAGCTGGCAGATGTGCTGGCAGGAATAGAGCAGTTAATTTCTCTGGCAGATCCTTTGGGAAAAACAAGTCTTGCAAGGCAGTTAGATGAAGGACTGCAGCTTTACCGAGTCAGCTGCCCCATTGGAGTGATTGGCGTTATCTTTGAGGCAAGACCGGATGCCCTGGTACAAATTTCCAGCCTTTGCATCAAGAGCGGAAACTGTGCTGTTTTAAAGGGTGGAAAGGAGACAGCCCATACAAACCGTGTTCTCTTCGACATGATTCAGGAAAGCATAGTGAGTGCAGGACTTCCAAAAGGTGCTTTGCTTCAGGCACAGCAGCACAGCGAAATAGATGAGCTTTTGGACTGCCACGAAAGTGTAGATCTTTTGATTCCAAGAGGATCCAATGCTTTTGTGCAGTACATTATGAATCATACTAAAATTCCTGTAATGGGACATGCAGACGGAATCTGCCATATATATGTAGATCAGGATGCAGATCTGAAAAAAGCAATCCCGATTATCATAGATGCAAAGACCCAGTATACAGCAGCATGCAATGCGGTAGAAACTCTTTTGATCCATGAGAAAATCGCAGAAACATTCCTGCCGCAGCTGGCAAAAGCATTAAGGGAGGAAAAGGTAAAAATTCTCGGAACCGGAAGAGTCGGAAAATTGATCGAGTTGAATGAGACAATAGAAGAGTCTGATTTCAAGGAATATCTGGATCTGGCGGTTTCCGTAAAGCTTGTGAAGGATGTAGACGAGGCAATCGAACATAT
Source organism: bacterium (assembly GCA_963624695.1). GTDB lineage: Bacteria > Bacillota > Clostridia > Lachnospirales > Lachnospiraceae > Alectryocaccobium. Next base: position 1,306 of record CAVFRH010000069.1, on the reverse strand, counting down.
TAATAAATACGGATCCCATCATACCGATGCAATCATTACAGAAAATGCACAGACAGCAGAGCACTTTATGCAGATGGTGGATTCCGCCGGAGTTTATCAGAACTGTTCTACCAGATTTGCCGATGGATTCCGTTACGGCTTTGGCGCAGAGGTAGGAATCAGTACAGGAAAAATTCATGCCAGGGGACCGGTGGGCCTGGAGGGACTCGTAACCTACAAATATAAGCTTTACGGAGCAGGACACATTGTGGGAGACTATGCATCCGGGAAAAAGTCCTTCCATTTTAAAGATCTGTAAGGGGAGCAGGAAAAAATTTATTGCGACTCAAAATGATATATGATACGATGATACGGCTTATAGCTTGTTTTTAACTTGGTTGGAGCAAATTTCAATCAAGTTAACGCAAGCAAGTCTTGAATAGGATAAAACACTCTGCAAAGTATGTAGGGCAGGGCAAATTTTTATATTAACGGAGGCGAAAAATGTACAGGAAGGTCGATACGAGCCTGGATTTTGTAAACAGAGAAAAAGAGGTACTGGATTTCTGGAAGGAAAACCATGTTTTCGAAAAGAGTATGAAAGAGCGGGAAGGAAGCCCGGTTTATACGTTTTATGACGGACCGCCCACTGCAAACGGAAAGCCTCATATCGGACATGTTCTTACCCGTGTTATAAAGGATATGATTCCACGTTACCGCACCATGAAGGGAAATATGGTTCCGCGAAAAGCAGGATGGGACACACACGGTCTTCCGGTTGAGCTGGAGGTTGAGAAAAAGCTCGGCTTGAACGGAAAAGAGCAGATCGAAGAATATGGCATGGAGCCTTTTATCAAACAGTGTAAGGAAAGTGTCTGGAAGTACAAAGGTATGTGGGAGGATTTTTCAGATACAGTAGGATTCTGGGCAGATATGGACAATCCTTATGTCACTTACGACAATAACTTCATTGAGTCTGAGTGGTGGGCATTAAAGCAGATCTGGGAAAAGAAGCTTCTTTATAAAGGTTTCAAGATCGTTCCTTACTGCCCACGTTGTGGAACTCCTCTTTCTGCTCAGGAAGTAGCACAGGGCTACAAAACCGTAAAAGAGCGTTCTGCAATTGTAAGATTCAAAGCAAAAGGTGAGGATGCTTATTTCCTGGCATGGACTACAACTCCATGGACACTTCCATCCAATGTAGGACTTTGTGTGAATCCGGAGGAGACATATTGCAAGGTAAAGGCAGCTGACGGATATACCTACTACATGGCAAAGGCACTTCTTGACACCGTGCTTGGTTCTCTGGCAGAAGAAGGAGAAAAGG
>CAVFRH010000068.1:0-4740 GCA_963624695.1 bacterium | reverse complement strand
ATCATGATGATATCAGCTTTTTTTGCAGCCTCTGCTGCTGTATAAACATTAAAGCCCTGCTCCTCAGCTTTTGCCCAGGATTTGGAACCTTCGTACAGACCGATAATAACATCGCATCCGGACTCTTTAAGGTTCAGAGCATGTGCATGTCCCTGGCTACCGTAACCGATAATAGCGATTGTTTTACCCTCAAGTAATGAAAGGTTACAATCTTCCTGATAATAAATCTTTGCTGCCATTTTTCTTTACCTCCCAGCAACTTTGTTATATTTATGTTAGGGGATTTCTCCTCCAGCAAACGAAAATAATAAAATTAATAATGAATATAAAATAAATAACGAATTAGTAGAAATGCACGTCATCAGATCCTCTGGACAATCCCGCAAGACCGGTTCTTGCCACCTCAAGAATCTTATAATCACCTAAAACATCGAAGAAAGCATCCATTTTATGTTGCTCTCCTGTGATCATAATAATCATGGAATCCGTACCCACATCAACAATCTTTGCACGGAAAATCTGTACTATAGTTGATATATTCTGACGTTCTTCAGGAGAAACACTAAGTTTAATCAAAATCAACTCACGATTTACACTCTCCCCTGGCTCAAGGATCTTCACATAACGAACATCCTCCAACTTTTTCAGCTGATTAAAAATCTGATCCAAAACCAGATCATCGCCGGAACATACCACTGTCATACGGGAAATCTTGGGATTCGCCGTAACTCCGGCTGTCAATGTATCAATATTATAACCACGACGGCTGAAGAGACCTGATACACGACTCAACACACCTGACGTGTTATCTACCAGAATAGAAAAAACTCTTTTTTTCATTTTCTAACTTCTTTCTTATGGATTTCATAACTTTACGTACCATTCTAACAACTTCAATATTCTTTGTCAATGAAATAATTACGCATAGGAAGGCAAAAGCCCCTGAAACATAAGTATTTCAAGAGCTTCTGCTATATTAGGATATTGATTTTCCTTAGTGGATTAAAATTTACCTGCTTTTGCAGCTTCTTCAATGGAAACAGCTACAGATACGGTCATACCAACCATGGGGTTGTTACCTGCTCCAATAAGACCCATCATCTCTACATGAGCCGGAACAGATGAGGAACCAGCAAACTGTGCATCAGAGTGCATACGTCCCATAGTATCTGTCATACCATAGGAAGCAGGACCTGCTGCCATGTTGTCAGGATGAAGTGTACGTCCTGTACCGCCGCCTGATGCAACTGAGAAGTATTTCTTGCCTGCAAGAATACGCTCTTTCTTGTATGTTCCCGCAACCGGATGCTGGAAACGTGTTGGGTTTGTTGAGTTACCAGTAATAGAAACATCAACATTCTCTTTCCAGAGGATAGCAACACCTTCCTGAACATCGTTAGCACCATAGCAGTTTACTTTTGCTCTTGGGCTGGAAGCATCTTTTGAATAGCATTTTCTGTATACTTCTTTTAACTCGCCAGTGTAGTAATCATACTCGGTCTCAACATAAGTAAATCCGTTGATACGGGAAATGATCTGAGCAGCATCTTTTCCAAGTCCGTTAAGAATAACGCGAAGAGGTTTTTTACGAACCTTGTTTGCTTTCTCAGCAATACCGATTGCACCCTCAGCTGCAGCGAATGACTCGTGACCAGCAAGGAATGCGAAGCACTCTGTATCCTCTTCCAGAAGCATCTTTCCGAGGTTACCATGTCCAAGACCAACTTTTCTCTGATCTGCAACAGATCCCGGAATACAGAAGGACTGAAGTCCCTCGCCGATAGCAGCAGCAGCATCAGCAGCTCTCTTGCAGCCTTTTTTGATTGCGATAGCTGCGCCTACGGTATAAGCCCATTTTGCATTTTCAAAGCAGATTGGCTGAATGCCTTCAACCATTTTGTATACGTCCAGACCTGCAGCTTTTGTAATCTCAGCAGCCTCTTCAATAGAACCGATGCCATATTCAGCAAGCTTTGCAAGGATCTGTTTTTCTCTTCTCTCGTATGATTCAAATAAAGCCATTTTCAGTCGTCCTCCTTACTCTTTTCTCGGATCGATGATCTTAACAGCATCTGCAACACGGCCATACTGACCTTTTGCTTTTTCAAGAGCTGTAGCAGCATCGTCACCATTTTTGATAAAGTCCATCATCTTTCCAAAGTTAACGAACTGGTATCCGATGATCTCATCATCTTCGTCAAGAGCGATACCTGTTACATAACCATCTGTCATTTCCAGGTAACGAGGTCCTTTTTTAAGAGTACCATACATTGTACCAACCTGAGAACGAAGACCTTTTCCAAGATCCTCAAGGCCGGCACCGATAGCAAGTCCTTCTTCGGAGAAAGCACTCTGAGAACGTCCGTAAACGATCTGAAGGAATAATTCTCTCATAGCTGTGTTGATTGCATCACAAACAAGGTCTGTGTTAAGAGCTTCCATAACGGTAAGTCCCGGAAGGATCTCGGAAGCCATAGCAGCGGAATGTGTCATTCCTGAGCAGCCGATTGTTTCAACCAAGCACTCCTGGATAATTCCTTCTTTTACATTTAAGGTGATCTTACAAGCACCCTGCTGAGGTGCACACCAGCCAATGCCGTGTGTAAGACCGGATATGTCCTGAACATCTTTAACCTTTACCCATTTTGCCTGCTCCGGGATAGGTGCAGCACCATGGTTTACACCCTGATGTACCGGGCACATCAATTCTACTTCTTTCGTATAGATCATTGATATAACTCCTTTCATACTCTCATGTATACCTTTAAACCATAGTATTTTCTCACAGAGATAAGTATTTAGCAAGTCCATATTTTATAATTTGATTTTTTGAGATGGATATCTGTGCAGCGATTTGAAAATTTTATGGATATAGAGTATTCTGTAAAACAATATAAAAGGATAGTTGGAGTGAACGATGAACAGACAGATAACGGTTGGAATGCTGGCTCATGTTGATGCGGGAAAGACAACATTGACCGAAAGCCTGCTATATAAAAGTGGAACAATCCGAAAGCTTGGAAGAGTAGATCACAGGGACAGCTTTTTGGACACGGATCCGATTGAGCGAGAAAGAGGAATAACTGTTTTTGCAAAGCAGGCCAGGATGACAATAGGCGAAACAGACTATACCCTGCTTGATACACCGGGACACGCAGACCTGTCTGCTGAAATGGAAAGAAGCCTGTGGGTAATGGATTATGCCATTCTTTTGATCAGTGCTCAGGAGGGTGTCACGAGTCAGGTAAAGATCTTGTGGAAGCTGTTGGAGCACTATGAGGTACCGGCTTATATATTCGTAAACAAAATGGACAGACCAGAATGTGACAGAGAAAAGCTCTTGCTCCAGATCAGGGAAAAGCTGGGAAACACCTGTCAGGACTTTTCAGATCAGGAGGCTGTAAGGGAGGCAGTAGCACTTACGGACGAAAAGCTGCTGGAGGCATATCTGGAAGGAAAGGACATATCGAAGGAAAGTTTCAGAAGGGCAATTAAGGAAAGAGACTTGCATCCGGTTTTTTTTGGAGCGGCACTGAAAAATGATGGAACAGAAGAACTGATGCAGGGAATGTCGGAATTTATGGAACCGACAGAGTATAAGGAAAGCTTTGGAGCCAGAGTATTTAAGATCAGCAAAGATCCAAAGGGCGGAAGAATGACCTGGTTAAAGGTAAGCGGTGGAAAGCTTTCTGTAAAACAAAACATCTCTTATTTAAAAGACGGAGAACAAATGGAAGAAAAGGTGGATCAGATTCGTCTTTATTCTGGAAATCGCTTTGAAGCGGTAAAGGAGGCAAGCACAGGAACGGTATGTGCGGTAACAGGACTTAGCGGTATAGCTGCCGGTAGTGCGCTCGGATCAGAAACTTCCGTGAAAACACAAATTATAGAACCGGTTCTGACCTATGAAATTATATCCGATCCGCAAATTCAAACGCCCTTGCTCCTGGAAAGACTCAGAAGCATTGAAGAAGAGGAACCAAAGCTTCATGTAAAATATTCCCCAAAAAGCGGAAAAATTTCTGTTCAGGTCATGGGAAAGGTGCAAATGGAAATTTTAAAGCGTCAGATGAAGGAACGCTTTGAAACAGAGATTTCTTTTGGAGCGCAGACAATTGCATACAAGGAGACCATATCCAAAACCAGTGAAGGAGTTGGCCATTTTGAACCTCTTCGTCATTATGCGGAAGTAAGGCTTTTACTGGAGCCTTTGGAAAGAGGCAGCGGAATTCAGATTGAAAATCTCTGTCCCAGAGAGGAGCTGGAGCCACATTGGCAAAGGCTGATTTTATCCCATCTGAAAGAGAGGGAGCATTGCGGAATATTAATGAATGCGGAACTGACAGACATGAGGATTAGCCTTCTTGGAGGAAGGGCGCATACCAAGCATACAGAGCCGGGAGATTTCAGGCAGGCAACATTTCGGGCACTTAGACAGGGACTTATGGAAAATGTAAGTGAACTATTGGAACCCTATTATGAATTTCAGATAACATTGCCGGAGGCAAATCTGGGACGGCTCCTTTACGATTTAAATCAGATGGAAGCAAAAAATGATCCGCCGATCCTACGGGATGGAGAATACGAGATCGTTGGAAGAGGTCCGGCCCGCAGCCTTGGAAATTATCAAGAGGAGCTGACCTTGTACAGTGCCGGAAAGGGAAAAATCCGCTGCAGCTTCAGCGGCTATGAAATTTGCCAAAATGCAGAACAAATCATAGACGCAGCTGCATATGACCC
>CAVFRH010000067.1:0-12314 GCA_963624695.1 bacterium | reverse complement strand
CTTCTGATTGTGCTTATTTTTATATTAAAAAATAATAATCGTTTTATCCTTTTTTTTCAATATCGAAGACAGAAAAAAGCCACAGCTTTCGCCATGGCTCTTTCCCGGATTTCACTTTTTCTTTTTTATTTAATCATTTTTCTTTTTACGAATTACGATTACGCCTGCTGCTGCAGCTGCACAGATTACAGTAAGAACAATCCACATTGTCATGGAATTTGTATCACCTGTATTCGTTCCCTTCAACTGGCTTGCAGAAGAGCTTCCGGAACCGGATGTGCTCTGGTTCTTGTTTGAAGTGCTCTGATTTTTATTTGCAGAACTCTGGTTATTGTTTGACTTGTCAGAATCACTCTTCTTGTCTGTTCCGGTAGCCGGGATTACAGTGTTTTCGTTTCTTGTGTATCCGCAAACGCTGCATTCCTCATGCTTGCTGCCTTCTTCTGTTGCAGTAGCTTCTTTGTCAACTACCCAGCTCATGGTATGCTCTGCTTCGTCGCTTACAGCACCGTCGTTCAGAGTACACTCATGATAATGCTTGCTTTCATCTGTTGTCCACTCATCGCTGTAGGTATGGATATGCTCAAATACAGCCTGGATTTCTACATCTCCTGCTGGCATTACAAATGTGTTGTCCTCAGAAATTGTTACATTTCCGCTTACTACATTCCATCCTGCGAATTTATATCCATCTTCTGGTGTTGCAGTTAAGGTAACGGTATCTCCTTCGTAAGCTGTATCTGCATCTGAAGTTACGGTTCCATGCTCGGATTCATCTAATGTAACATTGTAAGCATCCTTATGATAGATTGTAAAGGTATCTACAACGCTCATGTCGCTGGTACGATAAGTTGTAATGGTAAACTGTCCGTCAGAAACATCTACTCTTGAAATGTTCGGAACTCTCTCCTGGTTCATAATGTAGGAATAAGGGAATTCCTGATTTGTCTGTATTGTGTAGAATTTTGATCCTGATGCAGAGTTTGCTGTTACATAAAGGATTCCTTCCGGATTTGTGATGGAGCTGTAATTGTTATCATCGTAGATAGAAGCATCTGTCATTGGTGTAAGGCCATCCATCATGTAAGTACGGCAATATACATGGTCATGTCCCATCAGAACTACATCGATGTCAAGATCCTTAAAGATTGGAGCAAGCTGCTCTCTTCTCTCTAAGATGTCACTTTCTGATGCATGGTTTGCTACAGAGTAGATGGAATGATGGAAGGTTACGATCTTCCAGGTAATATTCTGATCTGCTGTTGCTGCAATTGCCTCTTCCATGAAAGCTTTGTGCTCTGCAGTAGAACGGTTGTTGCTGTTGAGTGCCATAAACAGAACATTGTTGTAAACGAAGTAGTAATCTCCGCTGGCAGCTGTGCTTCCGTATGCGCTCTCATTCGGTACATTGAAGTGCTCATCGTAAGCAACAGAGGATGAATCATGGTTACCAACTACGGTTGCAACCGGGAGATCCTGCAGGGTGCTGTGCTCTAAGTATCCGTCGTACTGATCCTCGTCATTTGCTCTGTTGACCTGATCACCTGCTGACAGCATGAAGTCTACTCCGCTGAGCTCTGCATTAGAATTGATCAGATTCAGGGTATTCTCCCATCCGTCTGTATCGCTGGTTGTGCTTCCGCTGGCACCGATCTGCGGGTCACCTGCAAAAGCGAAGGAGAAGCTGCTTCCGCTGCCTGTTGTGAAGGTTCCGATCTCGCTGCTGCTGTTTCCAACAACAATCTGGTAAGCATAAGTATTTCCAATCTCCAGATTACTTGCGGTTGTCTGATAGCTGTAGTAGCCAGACTTATTGGTAGCTTCCTTTACATCTGCTGAAAAACTCATCGCTGTCTGCGGCATCGCACCATCTACTAACTCGCTTGTCTTTGCAACAAGAAGAGCTGCATCGGTGTTTGCATTTGCATACCAAGTAAAGTTTTTCTGTGTTTCATTGCTACCGATGGAAAGAGAAATGCTTCCGATTTCGATGTCCTCTTCCTCTTCTTCATCTGTTCCCTGATCAACAGGATCTGTAGAAAAGCTGAGGGATGGCATATCAAAGTAGATATCTGAACTGTTTGCACGTCCCTGATGGATCTCTACTGCTACCACATTTTCACCCTGTACAAGAATGTCCTGAATTCCTTCTGTAACAGAAATGCTTCCGGTTCTTGGTGTTCCGTCATTTGATCCGCCGTATCCAAGATTTCCTGATATGTCGCTGTCATCAAATCCGGCAATCTTTACTCCGTTGATGTAAATCGTAGCGGAATCGTCATAGATTACGGTTCCTTCGATCTTTGTGATTGCAGAAGGATCCTCCACATTTACATTTGTACGGAAGAAATAACTTGGGATATCTGTTGTTCCGTCTTCTTCATACTGGGTAAGAAGAGTATTTGGAATGTATCCGCTTCCTAAATCAGCAATCGCACCTTTTTTTGCTCCGAAAGAGCCGGTTGCGCTTTTCCAGTTGCTGTAGTCATAGCCTGCTTTTGCCCAGACTGTGCTGTCGTATCCTGCCTCTGCAGAATTTCCTGCCGGATCCTCGCCCAAATCTGTGTAGTACCATACTGTACTCTGGTCTATTACCGTTGTATTTGCAGTTTCATCTGCAGATACTGATGCAAGACCAAGTCCGGCTGTCATTGTTGCTGCAAGCAGCAAAGACGTCGCCTTCGTAAGTGGTGTCTTCATGCATTTCGTCAATCTCATCTTTACGTATCTCACCTTTCTTTTTAATCATTGACACTTCTATTTCAACGCTCCCGGATTTTTTCCGAACGCAATTGACGAATGAACAACAGAGCACAGATTCCTGTTGCAATCGGAACGGTAAGAACCACTCCGATGGTAGCGCAAAGGCCCTGTGTCAGCTCTATGGAAAGATAATCCGAGGAAAAGAGCTGTTCAAACTGATATCCAAAAGCTAATAGACTGATCATGGTATTCAGAGCCGTTCCTGCAAATGCAAGAATCAAAGTGTTGCTCATGGTACCGATCATATCCTTTCCGATATTTAAACCGGACTTTATCAAACTTTTCCGATTTAAGTCGGGATTTACCAAAATTAATTCTTCAAGTGCTGCTGCTAAAGATACGGCAACATCCATAACCGCACCAAGTGCAGAAATCAAAACACCTGCCAAAAGCAAGGGCCGAACGGAAAGTCCTGTTGCATCTCTGACTAATAGAAGTTCCTCTGCAACATCGCTGTTGTATCCGGAAAGATGCAGTCCCCAGGCTGCGATCATAAAAACGATAGCTGTTACGCATACGCCTGCCAAGGTGGAAAGGATTCCGGCTGCTGTGCGTCGGCTGAAACCATTTAACAAAACCAGACTGATGCCGGTAGAAATCAAAACAGTAAGCAGGGTAATAGCGATCGGATTGAAACCATGGAAAATGGCCTGTGCCATAAAGACCACTACGATCAACAAAGAAAAGGCTACTCCAAGCAGTGCCCGGACTCCCTTTCGTCCGCCTACTAAAATTACCGTAAAGGCAAATACTCCAATCAATAAATAAAGCGGAATGGTTCTGTCATAATTAAAAACCGTATAATAGGGTTCGGCATTTTCCGGTGTGTCTGCACAGACAATGATTTTCTGTCCAACGGAAACCCGGATATTGTGAACCTGGGTCAGATTGTTGGTAATCTCGACCTGCTCCCCTTTTTTATCTCCTTCCAGAATTTCTACCGTAATCTCCTGTTCTCCAAGATACAGGGTGGAGTCTGCTGAATCCTGCTCCAGATCTTCTCTACTGATACTGATTACTTTTCCCTTTACATAATGAAGGGAGTCTGAATTGTATTTTTTATAACTGTTGATGCTGTTCCAGTCGAATAAAACGATTGTGAGTATAAAGGAAACAGCAAATAAAAGCACCGCGATCGCTGCGGCTTTTTTCTTCATAGTTTTATCACTCCTTCGTTCCTATTTTAACAAAGGTCTTTTTGGTGAGATAGCAAGGGAGGGTAAAAGATTGTAATAGAAATGTAAAAAAATCGGAACACAAATATTACAAATTGCATTCCGATTTTTTTCTTTATGTATTATTTTTATTTAGAAATGTCATCATTTAAGAGCTTCAGGATAATATTTTCCGTTTCGCGGATTCCGTAGCTTGCACTGTTGATACACAGATCATAGTTCTCCGGATTGCCCCAATTGGAGCCGCCGTAAAAGTTGTAGTATTTTTTGTGCTGCTTATCCATCTTTTTCAGGAAGCGGGTTGCTTCCTTCAGGCTCATGCCTTTTGAATCCATAATGTGCTGCACTCTGGTTTCAAAAGGAGCCGTAATAAAGACATTCATATGGGGAATGGCATGATTCCTTAAAATCGTATCTGCGCATCGTCCCATAATGACACAATCCTCTTTTTGGGCCAGTTCGCAGATCAGATCACTCATATTGAAGAATACTGCATCCTGCTTTGGAAGACCGTGATAGCGGTTGTTGTCTTTCAGGGCTTTTTTGAGATGGAAGCCTTTCTTTTCGTATTTGTTGAAACTGCCAAAGCTTTCCACGTCCTCTACTGCACCTTTTTCCGCTTCCAGTCTGCGAAGTACCTGATCAAAGATCTCTACATCGTAGTAGTTTATGTGAAGCTTGTCTGCCAATCCAAAGCCGATGTCGTTTCCGGCACTTCCCTGGGTACGGCTGATGCAGATGATCCTGCGGTCATTTTTGGAAATCTTCAGCCGCTGCATCAAAAGGTAGTTGTATGGAGCACGCTTTATGTCCATAATGTCTGTTCCGAAGGTGTCGGGCAGACTCACGATTTCCCGGAAAAGCTCGTCGTATTTTGCCATTAAACGGCTTCGCTCTACAACGTCCGGAATGGTTCTGGCCATATTGCTGATCAATGCCATCTGGCTTCGAAGGAGATGTCCGTCCGGCTTTGTGATCATAAGTCCTGTCAGGTTACGAATGGTACTTTCTTTGTCTCCTGAAAAGGTACGGCCAAGGGCTGAGCCCAGGCATTTATAAACCTCACCGTCCAGCTCATAAAGCTTTTCGGCAAGCTCTCTGCATTTTTCCTGATTTTTATTTTCCTGCATATCCATCCTCCTCTCTTATAAAAAGAATACCAGCATGTCAATGAAGAACAATGGTATCAGAAAACATACAGACCATCCAAGGTAGCCAAAGAAGGAAGGCATGTTTATACCGTTTTCATCGGAAAGGGATTTTACCATGAAGTTCGGTGCATTTCCGATGTAGGTATTGGCTCCCATAAATACAGCTCCACAGGAGATTGCCGCAAGGAATTTGGTTGGAATTGTTCCAAGGCTGGTAACAATTCCCCCTGTAAGTCCCAGGGTTCCTGCTGTTGTAAGGAATACCAGATAGGTAGGTGTATTATCCAGAAAGCTGGACAGAGCACCGGTTGACCAAAAGAGCTGGAACGGTTCGGTAATTCCAAGATTTGGTCCGACTGCCTTTAAGAGCATCAGAGCCGGCTGCATGGTGATAAAGATTCCGATAAAGAGAACTGCAACCTCTTTGATCGCACCCCAGGTAAAGTGGTTTCTCTGACGGATCTCTTTTTTCGTGGTTTTGAAGGATAAATAAGCAGCCAAAAGGATGATTACACATTCAATGATTGCCGGGAAAGTTAGGGTCACCTCACCGAAAATGTGAATTCCAAGTACATTTCCTGCTGCATCCTGGAAAAGCGGAAGTGATGGAAGGACACCGCTTAAAATAACTGCTACAACGATCATTACCAGGAAGACAATGTTGTGCAGTCCTTCAATGCGAAGCTCTGTACCAGGCTTGCTGATATCCGGCTTGCGGCCGTTTACAATGTCTTTTCGGTAAAAATGCTTGTCCAGATGATAGAAAACGAACAGCAAAATAACCATGTTGAAAATCAAAACCGGGAAAAGGCTCAGGCTCCAGAAAAATGGAACGCCTCTCATAAATCCCATAAGCAGCGGCGGGTCCCCGATGGGTGTTAAACAGCCGCCCATGTTAGAAACCATAAAGATGAAGAAGATCATAATGTGCGCTTTTTTTTCACGCCATGAATTCATCTTTATGACCGGTCTTACCATAAGCATACTAGCACCGGTTGTACCAATGCAGCTGGCCAGCAAGGTTCCCAAAGCCAGCAGGCAAACATTTACTCTGGGAGATCCGGCGAAGTCTCCCTCCACTGTGATGTTACCTGACACACAAAACAGTCCAAAGAGCAAAATGATAAATGTTAGGTAATCTCCGATTACACACTCTAAAACTGTTTCGACGGTCTCTCCGGCTCCGTAAACAATGGCAAAGGGAATTACCAGAAGTATGATCCACATAAGGACCACAATGGGCTGGTTTCTTTCCCACCATTCCGCCTTTATCAGTGGCATTACTGCTACGCATAGGAGCAGCCCTGCAAAGGGAATACAAAGCCAAATCGGCACGGTTGTCGCACTCTCACTGTCTGATGCCGCCAGGACGCCAATTGGTGACATAAGAAGCATGATGAGAACGGTGCCAAGGATAGTTATGATTTTTTTCAATCGTCTCACCCCTTTACTTTTTTTCTCTGGCAATTATATCACTTGCAACCAAAAATTCAATTGTAAAATTGTCTATATTGTTCTTTTTTGGTGTGATATTTGCCCAAAAGCAGAGGGAGACATTTCAAATTTATATAGTCATTTTAGTCAATACCGTCATTTTTTTATGGCGGTTTTTTCCTATTAAATGTAGTACAATGCAACAACAAGCGGCATGCTCAAGAGGCTGACCAGGGCCGTGGCACTGTTGATGGCAGAGGCGTACTTTGTGTCATTGTCGTAAAGCTGGGAGATCTGCACCACTGCTGCTGCCGAAGGTGTACTCACTGCCAGCAGGCTGATGAACAAAAGAGTCTTTCCGTCACTGTGCATATTTACAAGGCCGCTGTATTTTAAAACCAGCATAATGAGAACCGGTGTGACGATCATTTTCAAAAAAATTACCAGATAAAAGCGTTTTGAAAAGATGAATTCTTTCCATTTGACCTGGGAAAGAATCATGCCGATCATGATCATGGAAAGAGGGCCTACCGTATTGGAAAGAGAGTCCATGGTGTCTGCCAAAACCGAGGGCAGCTCGATTCCCATGATCAAAAGAAAAAGTCCAATAAAAATAGAGATAATGTTGATGTTGGTGAAAATCTTCTTGAGGTCGATGTGTTTTTCTCCCTCTATGCAGGAGCGGCAATGGCTCCAGATAAAGAAAAGCTGGACACAAAGAAATGCCGAGGAATAGATGATCCAGTCTTCGCCAAGAAGTGCCGTGATCAGCGGGAAAATCAGATTTCCGCTGTTGGAATACATAATGGAGGTTTTCTCGATTGCCGTAAAGTGAAAAAATTTATTTAAGATCCACATCAGCACAAAAAGAATTCCGTGGATCAGAAGTGCCGCAAAGATACAAAGTAGAAACCCTGCCATGGTCTCTTTTGTAAGCTTTACCTGAAAGCTGCTAATCAGTACACAGGGAGTTACCAGATAGATTACGATTTTTGAAATTACACTGCTGCCGGATGCCGGAATAATTTTCAGCTTTACGAGTGCATATCCGCCTCCCATCATAAGAAATAATACAAGAATTTGTTTTGCAAGTGCCAGGCTCATAGCTTTCCCCTTTTCTTCTTTTTCGAAAGTTTTCTTTTTTCTTTCGTTTTCAAAAAAGAGTATAAAACAGAGAAGAGAAGTCTTCAAGCTTCTCCTCCCTTTCTTTTGGCTTTTTTTGCCTGTTTTACATGATACATATTTTCGTCTGCTTCTTTTATAATATCCAGCAAAATATGCTTTTTCGGATCAAAGGACGCATATCCGATTGAGACATCCGGTACTCTCTTCTCTTCTTCTCTTTCCTTTGCCAGCTCTTCCTTAAAGCTTTCATTCAGCTGCTTTACCTGATCTCTTTTTTTTCTAAGGATCACCGCAAATTCATCCCCGCCATAGCGAAAGCATTTTCCATAAGGAGCATATATCCTTCGCAATTGTCTTCCGATGATCTTCAGTATCTTATCTCCCACCTCATGGCCGTTTTCATCGTTGATCTTTTTAAAAAGATCTACATCCATAAACAAAATCACACAGGCATCGTGCTCGGCTGCTACACAGTTTTCAAATCCCCTTCGGTTTAAAAGACCGGTCAGTCCGTCTGTCTGCTGGATCATTTCAAGCGTCACAATATAAAGTATGCTGGCGGCAACTCCAAGTGTGCCAAAGGTCACACGAATTGACGTATTAAAGAGCTGAATGCCGGCTCCCGTAAGAATCAACAAGGCAATTAAAAAGAACTGCACTGCTCCGCTGTACTGATAATGCTTCATGTTCACCAATACAATGCACAGGGCATAGACAAGGGACAAGAGATACGCGCAAACATAAATTGCGTAAAAGCTTCCGTGATAGTAGTAGTTGCCTGCATCCACATAAAAAATGAATCCGAAAATGCCGGATAAAATTTCCAATACTGCATGACATACCAAAACAATCATTACCATCTTGGTATGCACTCTTTTAATAATCATTGCAAATACCACAGCGATGCAGGGTGAAATCGAAAGTTCCAGGGTCTTTATAAGGATATGGAGGAGTCGTAAGCTACCTTCCGTTCCATCAAGAAGAACTCCTGACCATTCACAGCATGCTGCCACTGCGATAATGGAAAACAGAATCCGAAACAAAAATTTCTGTTCTTTTGTAAGCGTATTGCTCCTTGTAGTATTCACGATCAAGATAATCATGGCAAACACACTTACAATAATTGTTGCCGTATAATATTCAAACATACTAACTTCTCTCTTGCTTTTATAAAGCTACTTTCTTACTCATCTGATGCAGCCGTTTCATTCAGCTTTTTCACCTGAAAATCTGTCTCCGCCAGGACACTGCTTTCATTCTCCTGCGTCACCTTTACATGAACCGTAAAAATACGGCTTTCCGTATCGTAGGACTTAATCTCAACCTCTGCCCTCATGCTGTAAGGGTAGGACTTAGAGGGTAAAATCTTGTTTTCCCCAAGCATTATCTGTCCCTCTTCATTCGAAGAATAAAAAACTGACTTTCCATAATTTTGACTGAAGAAGCTGATGGTGCTTCCCTTTGTCTCCACTGTGCCTGCATAACGAAGCTCATCGTTTGCCTTTGTCCGGATGGTGGAGCAAAGGACCTGAGCTTCTGAATGCATTACTTCCGTGTTGTAGGCCTTTACCGCTGTCCGAATGCCAACTACCATCAGACCGCTTACCAAAAGCAAAACGACTATGGCACAAAGTACTTCAACCAGGGTAAAACCGCCCCTTGCTCTTTCTTTCTGCTTCGTCATTTCTACTCTCCCTTGTAATACTGATACTGACCGCTGTCATCTGTATACAGCCTTGCCTTTGCCGTTCCCACCGTAAGATCATCCTTGTCTTTTATCTGAATCTCAATTTCTTCCGACTGGGCTGAGTTTTCATCCGGGTAGTTAAAAGAGGTATCTGCTTCCTCTACCTTTTTGTTGACATGAGTTGCCGCTGTAATGGATGTCGCCAGAAAAAGGATCACAAGGGTAGCAACGATCAAAGCCATCAAGGTCTCGATCAGGGTTTCCCCGCTTTTATTTGAAAGCTTTTTCACTCCTGTGCCGCCTCCTTTTTCTGTAATCTTGCATTGGACCAAGATACCGTTGTGGTTGTGATCTGTGTTTTTGTTGTGCTGCTGTATCCATGGTTTTCCGTGCTTGAAGTTGTGGTTTCAATGAGTCCGTCCATTGTAAGGGTCATCTTGCATTGGCTGGAATCTTTTCCTCCACTAAACCAGATTGTCAGGCTGTATTTTTCTTCTTCCTCCGTGCTTTTCTTGATAAAAAGCTCCGCACTAACATCCTCCAGATCTCCGCTGCTTACCGTATAGTTTTTATGAAAGGTTTCCTTTGGATAGCTGTCCAGATATTTGACTGCTGCCTGGATAACCGTCCCAAGGACTCCGTCGCCTACCTTTTCCTCTGTAGTGCTTTTGGTCGACGATTGCCCCCACCAATTTGTAGTTGTAACATCTGTCTGAATCTTTTTGTAATTACTGTTTCCGTTTTCCAATTCGTCCCGGATCAATTCCGCGGCGGAACTGACCGTTAAATAGGCCTGCTCCTGTCCTTTCTCCTCCTTTATGGAAAGAGCCGCATTCATGGCAGCTGAGATAATGACTGCACTGGTTACAATGCCGACCAGCAAAAGGAGCAGTGCCATAATCATGGAGGCACCTGAATTACTATGAAGTTTCCTGCGTATTTTCTGCATTATTTTCCTGCACCCCGCTTCCGGCTACTGTCAACTCCAAAACTGCGTCTTGACGAAGCTGTATTTTAAGGATGGCATCGTCCGCTCCCGCATAGTCCTCTACAGCCAAAGCATATTTTGTATAGTTATAGCTTTCGTTTGGCTCACCCTCGCCAAGTGCAATGTGTGCCAGCAGCTCTTCTTCATTGTCTTCGTTTGTTTTCCAGATATCTCCATTTTCATCTGCTGCATAGGAAATTCCATCCAGTTCCAGCGTAAAGGAACTCATATCCAAGGTAAGACCTGCATAACTGTCCCTTATATAGAGACCATCGCCCTCTAAGCTGTCCAGAATGCCTCCTATATCACGAGGCGTGCTTCCATTTGCATCAAAGCGATAACCACCGCTTTCATTTCCAAGCTGAACAGCCGCAAAATCAGGGGAGGAAACGCCTACCATAAGATCTGCTGTCTTTTCCAGCTTTTCATTTTCCCCATCCCCATACTGGTAGGTACAGGTAATGGATACGTGGGCATCCGCATCGGCAAGACTTTCCATCACACGCCCTGTCATTGTAACATTCAATGTTCCGGATGCTGCATCATAGGAAACGCTGTCGTCGTCGCAGATCAGAGCTTCCTCACCGGTCTTAATGGAAACGCTCCAGCTAAGCTTATTTTTCTCCGGCTGAAGCTGTACTTCATTGCCGTCTAAGTCTGAAACATAGAAGGTCAGACCCACTGTTTTTTCTTCTCCTGCCAGAAGGTTTACCTTATCTTCTGCCCCTTGGATGGTCATCTCATTTACCACATCAATGGTCATCTCGGCTTCCCGATCATCCAGATTCACATGTACAAAGACAATTCCTGTTTTCAGTCCCTTAAAGGTTACGGTGTAGTAGCTGCCCTCCGAGTCTGTCTGAAGATCTGAAATTTCATAGATTTCAAGAGGCAGTTCATCCTGCATCAGCTCATTTCCTTCATCATCTGTAAAGGTAATGTCATCTTCTGAAAGGCCTTCTCCATCATCACCGTAAAGCCGCAGCTTCACATCAAACAGAGAAAGGATTTCGCCGCTGTCTGTGCTTGTACGGTTTGCATAAAGGTCAAACTCTGCACTTTGCTTTTCCCAGTAAATACCGTATTTTGGCCAGTAGCCGTAGTGAACATTTACGGTATTTCCGTAGATGTCGTTCTGGGTCAGTACGGTCGGGAAAGGATAGTTCAGTCCCTTCAGCTGAGTGTCACTTCCCGGGAAGCTGTACTTTCCGTTGATGGCAACACCATTTTCCTGAGTCGTTACCGTGCCAAAGTAGTCAGTGCCTTCCTGCAAATAGGAAAGCAAGGTTCCGTCATTCATCTGCTTGTAGGTCAAATAAGGCTTATGGCTGTTGTAAATCGTGATTGCTCGTCCGCTGTCACTATTTCCACTGTTATTTCCCACATTCAGCTTTTTGCCGCTGCCGTTCCAGGAATTTGTATTTTTGTATTGCTTGTAATCGTCACAGCCGGAAATGTAATCCGCATAGGCATAGCAATTGTAAATCTCTATATTGGAATTCGTTATTTTTCCATAAGCACTACACTGAAGCTCTCCGTTTGAAGCAATGGACTGGGAGTTTCTTACATTGTTTGCTCCTGTACTGCCGGAAGAAGGCATCTTTACATAAGAGTAACTGTTCTTCACCTGCAGGACATTTGTAACGGTTCCCACCAGACTGCTGATGTTTCCCTGGTAACGAAGTACGATACCTCCGCAAATGCCGCCTGCCCAGATACTGGCATTGGCAGCCGGACCTCCGCTTCCTGCATTTGATGTACTGACAATGCTTCCACCGGCGTAACAGCTATCGATGCTTCCTCGGCTGACTCCGGCAATACCGCCTACACGCAGGTTGGTATAGCCATTCGTATAACCAATCTGGATCGTAATGTCTGTGACTGCCGTGCAGCCCTCAATCGGCATATTGGTTGCACCAACCAAACCACCGACGCAGCCGCCTCCCCATCCTGGGTATCCGGCATTATTTTTCAAACCGTAGCCCCTATAG
>CAVFRH010000066.1:0-13532 GCA_963624695.1 bacterium | reverse complement strand
TTATATAAGTGTCTACAGCCGTATAGTCGGTTTCTACATTCACCGTCACCTCTGGTTTGCCATTCTGATAAACAGCATATCCAAACCAGCCTACCGCTGCCGCAAAAATAACAATTGCCGCCGTAATTCCCATTACACGATTTCTTTTTTCTCGTTTCATGATCTTCTTACGATCTGCCTTGTTCTTTTTATATTGATCCACTTTTTCCTGGCTCATATTGTACTCCTTAATTTTCATTTTAAAGCTACTGCCAAGCTACTGACAGTACTGAAAAAGTATACATCATAGCACAGGAAAAAGCAAATGTGAAATTCTTCTCTTATTTCAGACTGTTTAAAAGAATCTCCTGACTTCTTTCTACAAAGGCGCTCATAGCATCTGCGGAAAGAGGCTGGTTGGAAAGCAGTGCCAGATCGTAAATCTGCTTACAAATCGTGACTGTTTCCGGAGCATCTTTATGTTCTGCAACATACTGAACCAGTGGATGTTTCTTGTTGAGGATCAATGTATGTCTTGGTTCGAACATGCCAGCATCCATTCCGTTCATTCCATACATTTTCATCATTTCCTGTACACGACGTTCCTCTTCTGAAAGAGTCAGTACTGCTGCCAGCTTTTCATTTTTCAGATTTTCTACGGTAACACCCAGAGTTTCTTTTTCCAGGTTCTTACGGAATACTTCCTGCATCTGTGTTGTAAGCTCTGAAAGATCCTCTTCCTCTCCCTTCAGTTCGTCTGCAATTCCGGAATCAATCCGTTCGAATCTTACCTTATCTGTTGTTCTTTCAACATGGGTAATGAAGCTTGTATCAATATTGTTTCGAAGGATTACTGCATTCTTACCCTGCTCCTTAAAGAGGGAAATATACTGTCCCTGCTGGGTTGGATCTGTTACATAATAGATAACCGGCTTGTCTTCTTCCTTGATCTCACCCTTCTTTTCATCCTCTGTCTTCTCTTCCTCTGCTTT
The DNA here is from genome assembly GCA_963624695.1 of bacterium. Classification (GTDB taxonomy): domain Bacteria; phylum Bacillota; class Clostridia; order Lachnospirales; family Lachnospiraceae; genus Alectryocaccobium. The sequence continues at coordinate 12,561 of CAVFRH010000066.1, read as the reverse complement.
TTCCGGAACCAGATCTTTAAAGGTAAGATACTTGTCATTCAGATCTTTATAGAGAATGTAATCCATCATCTTATCTGAGAACTTTGTGTCTCTTATGCAGCCGAATTTAATAAACGGTGAAATGTCATCCCAGTATTTTTCATAGTTTTCACGGTCTGTTTTGCACATGCCGGAAAGCTTATCTGCAACCTTTTTAGAAATATAATCTGAGATTTTTGTGACGAATCCATCGTTCTGCAGAGCACTTCTTGAAACATTCAGAGGCAGATCCGGACAATCGATCACGCCCTTAAGCAAGAGCAGATATTCCGGGATTACTTCTTTGATATTGTCTGCAATAAATACCTGATTGTTGTAAAGCTTGATCACCCCTTCAATGGATTCATACTCTGTATTAATTCTTGGGAAGTAGAGAATTCCTTTCAGGTTAAATGGATAATCCATATTTAAATGAATCCAGAAAAGCGGCTCTTTGTAATCTCTGAATACCTTGCGGTAAAATTCCTTGTATTCTTCATCACTGCATTCATTCGGATGCTTTGTCCAAAGAGGATGAATGTCATTTTCCGGAACCGGACGTTTCAGGATCTTAACACTGTCCTTTGCCGGAGAAACTTCTACTGTTTCCTTTTCTCCATTTTCATTTTCCTTTTCCTCGGTTTTTGCATCCTCATGGATATGCTCGATTACGGTATCGCCCTCTTTCAGATCTGCCTCATCGATTGTTTCATATTCCGGTTCTGCATTTGCCTGTGAAAGATAGATTTCTACCGGCATAAAGGAGCAATATTTCTCAATAATGTCTCGAACCTTGTAGATATTGGAATATTCATAGCAATTTTCATTCAGATAAAGAGTCATAACAGAACCAACGGAGTCCTTTTCTGTCTCTTCCATATCATATTCTGTATTGCCGTCGCAGGACCAATGTACTGCTTTTGCACCTTTCTTATAAGAGAGGGTATCGATGTGTACTTCGTCTGCTACCATGAATGCAGAATAAAATCCAAGACCGAAATGTCCTATAATCTGATCTTCATCTGCCTTGTCTTTATACTTTTCCAGGAATTCAGTTGCACCGGAAAAAGCGATCTGGGTAATGTACTCCTCTACTTCCTCTCCGGTCATACCAAGACCATTGTCAATAATTTTCATGGTCTTTTCTTTGTCATCCAAAACAACCTGAATCTGTGGTTTATAGTCTTCCGGAAGCTCATACTCACCTGCTGTGCTCAGCTTTTTTAATTTTGTAATTGCATCACAGGCATTGGAGATCAGCTCTCTTACAAAGATGTCCTGATCAGAATACATCCATTTCTTAATGATTGGAAATATATTGTCACTGTTGATCGATAAACTACCATGCTTTGCTGCCATTTATTTCACACTCCTTGTCATTGAAATCATTTTTCCAAAAGTCGTAATTGTATTGTAGTGTTCCATATGGCAAAAGTCAAGAAAAAATTAGCACTCGATAATTTTGAGTGCTAATAATTTAAACTTTATTAATTTTCTGTTACTTCTACTGTCTCGATGTGAAGCTCTTCTAACTGCTTTGGATCTACAAAACCGGGTGCCTCTGTCATCAGATCGGATGCATCCTTCACCTTCGGGAAGGCGATTACGTCACGGATGGAATCCTGACCTGCCATAAGCATAACCAGTCGATCCAGTCCGTATGCCAGTCCAGCGTGAGGCGGAACACCATACTTAAATGCCTCCAGAAGGAATCCAAACTGCTCCCATGCCTGCTCTTTTGTGAAGCCCAGCACCTCAAACATCTTTTCCTGAATGTCATTTTGGTGAATACGTACTGAACCACCGCCGATCTCGCAGCCATTGAGTACAATGTCGTAAGCCTTTGCACGAACTCTTCCCGGATCGGAATCAATGTACTGCCAGTCTTCTTCCATCGGCATGGTAAATGGATGATGCATTGCAGTATAACGGTTCTCTTCATCTGACCACTCAAGAAGCGGGAATTCTGTAATCCATACAAAGCAGAATTCATCTTTTTTAAGAAGTCCCAGCTCGTCAGCCAGCTGAAGTCTTAATGCACCCAGTACATTCCATACTATTTTCTTACGATCCGCTGCAAAGAGAAGCAGGTCTCCTGCCTGTCCGTCTAATTTTGAGATCAGGGCAGACATTTCTTCCTCTGTCATGAACTTTGCAAAGGAAGACTTATAGCTTCCATCTTCTGCCATAGCAATATATGCCAGTCCCTTTGCTCCGCATCCCTTTGCAAACTCAACCAACTTATCAATTTTCTTTCTTGGCATAGAACCCATGCCCTTGGCATTGATTCCACGTACCGTTCCGTCTTTTAATGCAGCGGCTGAAGAGAATACGGAGAATCCGCAATCCTTTACCAAGTCTGTCACGTCTTTTAATTCCATTCCGAAACGAAGATCCGGCTTGTCTGATCCAAAACGATCCATTGCCTCCTGCCAAGGCATTCTGCGAATTGGAAGCGGTATATCAATATTTAAAATGCTCTTAAAGAGATGTGCCAGGAGTCTTTCGTTAACATCGATTACATCATCCACATCTACAAAAGACAGCTCCATGTCAATCTGTGTAAATTCCGGCTGTCTGTCTGCACGAAGGTCCTCATCACGGAAGCATCTTGCAATCTGGATATAACGGTCGTATCCAGAGCACATCAGCAGCTGCTTGAAAAGCTGAGGTGACTGAGGAAGTGCATAAAATGCTCCCGGATGAATTCGGCTCGGTACCAGATAATCTCTTGCTCCCTCCGGTGTGCTCTTTCCCAGCATCGGTGTCTCTATTTCCAGGAAACCTTCCTTTGCCATGAATTCTCTTGTTTTGATTGCAACCTGAGACTTCATCATAAGATTTCTCTGGATGTCCGGTCTTCTTAAATCCAGATATCTGTATTTCAGACGCAGCTCCTCTTTTGTCTTGCTGTTTTCTTCGATTGGAAAAGGAGGTGTCTCTGACTCAGCAAGAATTCTCAGATACTTTGCACGAACTTCCATTTCTCCGGTGACCAGATTTTCATTTACAGCTCCGCTTCTCTTTTCAACCGTTCCGGTTACTGCAATTACAAACTCACTTCGAAGCTTTGCAGCTTTGTTGAATCCCTCTTCATCGATATCTCCATTTTCAAAGATCAGCTGCATAATTCCGGAACGATCTCTAAGATCTACAAAGATAATTCCTCCCTTATTACGACTTTTCTGAACCCAACCCATAAGGGTGACTTCACTTCCGATCTGTGCCTTCGTGACTTCACCGCAACGGCAGGTTCTCTTTAAACCCTTCATTGATTCTGCCATTTTTTCCTCCTAAGACATCCCATGTCTTTTAATCTGCAAATATTTCTACGATTTCAGTATATCCTTCTGCTTCCAGCTGTTCTTTCTGGAATTTTTTATTTTTCTTCATCACATTCAGACTGATTTCCATTCCGTCTGCTCTCTCTGCCATAGCCTTCATCATCAGCTCTTCTACCTGCTCTTCTGAAAGCTTTTTATCTAACAGATAAGCTCTCTTTCCTTTTTCTTTCGGGATCTGGAAATCATGCTCTAAAAGCAGCATAACAATTCGTTCAAATCCGATGGAAAAGCCGCATGCCGGAGTATTCTGTCCGGTGAACTTGCCGATCATTTCATCGTAACGTCCGCCGCCGCCTACAGAACCGCCGAAGTCATCCATTGTAATCTCAAAAATCGGTCCGGTATAATAAGACATTCCCCTTACCAGAGTCGGATCAAATACAAGATTAAAATTACTCTGCTTTGCCTTTTCAACAATCTTTACAATGTGAGAGAGTCCCTGTGCCACCTGTGCATCCAGATACCCTTCTAATTCCTTCTGCAAAAAGGCGATTCCCTCTGCATTCGGTTGTATTTGTCCGAACAGTCCCAGATATTTCATAATGGAGTCCTTTGCAAAGCCCTCTTTCTCCAGCTCTGCTGCAACTCCTTCTATGCCGATTTTATCCATTTTGTCCAGGATAATGAAGACCGTATCGTAAGACTCCTGAGGGAAGCCGCTGTAAGCTGCCATTGCTTTCAGGATTCTTCTGTCATTAATACGGATTGTAAAACGCTCAAATCCGATTTTTCCAAGGAATGTAGAGGTTGCAAGAATCAGCTCGATCTCAGCCATGTTGCTGGCCTCGCCTAAAATGTCGATATCGCACTGCATGAACTGGCGGTATCTGCCTCTCTGAGGTCTGTCTGCTCTCCATACATTTCCGGTCTGCAAAGCCTTAAATGGTGCTGACAGCTCTGCAGAGTGATTTGCATAATAACGGCAAAGCGGAACAGTCAAATCATAACGCAGACCACCATCTACCAGATCAGCCTCTTCCTTTGCCTCTTCTAATTTCAACTTTTCTCCTCTTTTTAAGATTTTAAAGATCAGCTTTTCATTTTCTCCGCCCTGCTTGCTGTTCAGATTTTCCAGATGTTCTACGCAGGGTGTTTCAATGGATACAAATCCAAATCTTCTGTATGTGTCCTTCATAACACTAAGCACATAGTCCCTGATTTCCATTTCTCTGGGCAATATGTCCTTCATCCCGGTTACGGGCTTTTTCTTTAACTGCATGTAAAGTATTTCTCCTTCCGCATAAGCATTTCATCGGTCCGCTCAATGTAATTTTTTAAGTCCTTTACATTTTCCGCACGTTCGATCCTTCCGTCAGCAAAAACGAACTTCGTCGAAGCACCGCTTCCGGCGGCCATTATGCTCTGTTTTTCTTCCATAATAAGGATGTTGTAAATTCCAAAGCATCCACGTCTGGCGTATCCGATATTTTCAAGATTTCCGGCCATATTTTTTTGCCGGTACATATAATAAGGCTCCATCCCCATTTCCATTGCGAAAAGGTCGATAAGATCCATTATTTCCTGTGAATTATCGAAGGCAATGGGTGCATATTGTTCCTTGAAAAGATTCAGTCTGGTTGCTCTTTTCAAAGCCAGGGAATGTACCGTCAAAGAATCCGGCCGGAGATTTTTTATCTCCTCCATTGTCTTTTGAACCTCTTTTATTCCCTCTCCCGGAAGTCCTACGATAATATCCATATTTATATTTTGAAAGCCCGCTTTTCTCGCTGTCAAAAAGGCTTCCTTTACCTGTGCAACACTGTGTTCCCTGCCAATAAGCTTTAAGGTTTCCTCATTCATGGTCTGGGGATTGATGGAAATTCGATCCACACCGTGCTTTTTCAATGTCATCATTTTCTCCAGATCTACGGTATCCGGTCTTCCGGCCTCTACCGTAAATTCACGCAAAGAGCTCAGATCAAATGTGCTGTGCAGGAAGGATAAAAGCCTGTCAAGCTGATCCGCTGTCAAAGTTGTCGGTGTTCCGCCGCCTATATAAACCGTATCTGGCCGCTTGCCCTTCATTTTTTCTGCAATATAAGACAGTTCCTTAAAAAGCGCTTCCAGATATTCTTCTGACAGATATCCCCATTTTCCGTAAGGATGAGATCCAAAGGAACAATAAAGGCAAATCGATGGACAAAAAGGAATCCCTACATAAAGGCTGTAGCCTGATGCAGGGTCAATCGCATCCAGAATTTCCTTTTCCCGATTGGCAACCGCAATTGCCAAGGCTGTTTTTTTGCTGCTGCAAAAATAGCTTTCCCTCATATAAGCTGCAATCTGGGGGTTGCTCTTTCCCTCTTCCATCAGCTGCATGGGGATTTTGGTCGGTCTTATGCCTGTCAAAGTTCCCCAGGGAAGCTCTCTGCCGCTTTCTTTTGCCAGCAATTTGTAGAGCATTCTTTTGAGAATATTTTTCTGCTCTTTTCGGTCTGTATCTTCAAAAATCGCAGCTTCTGTTTTTTCTTCTTTTCCATTTGATAAAGCCGTAATTTCCATATGATCATTATACAGACCAACATCCAGCTTCAGAAAGCCCTCAGCCGGATGTATATTTTCTCCCCGGTAAAAAGTATAGATTTCTTTTCCCGGGTAAAATGCTTTTACCAGAGTATATACATCATACTCAAAATTTTTTTCATTAAACGAAATCGAAATATCAGACAAAGGGATTTAACCTCTTTTCATCTCCTATTGTGCTGCTGCCATCATGTCCCGGATAAACCTTTGTTTCCTCCGGAAGACTCGATATCAGCATTTTCAGGCTCTTTTGCATGCTCTCGTAAGAGCCTCCCGGAAAATCCGTTCTTCCGCAGGAACACCGAAAAAGTGTATCTCCGCTCATAAGAATTTTTTCCTCCGGAAAGAAATAGCAGCAGCTTCCCTTTGTATGTCCCGGTGTATGAAGGACCTGAAACAAAAAGCCGGCTTTCTCCACTTTCTCCCCGTCTTTCAGCAAAACATCCGGCTTTATTGCAGCCTTGCATCCTGCCATTTCGGAAAGATTCTGCCTGGGATCTGCCAAAAGAGCTTCTTCCTGTTCGTATGCATATACCGGAATGCTGTAATGCTCCGCTACTTCTTTGCATGCCAGAATATGGTCGAAATGTCCATGAGTCAAAAGGATGGCCTCTGCTTTTCCTTCAAGCTCCTGAACCTTTTTGAATATAGCCGGTGCATTATCCCCGGGATCCACGATCAAAAGCTGCTTTGTCTCTTCGTTTTGAAGAAAATAACAATTTGTCTGTACCGCTCCAAGGCACAAATAATCTACTAACACGCTCTTATCCTTTCGCTCTTTCTATATCGATCACACTGGGAACCTGCTGTACTTTTTCTACCAAAGTATTTAACTCTTCTGTGTTGTTTACTTCGAAGCTAATGTCAAACGTTGCTGTTCCCTGCTTGCTGGTTCTTACATTCATTGCCAGCAGGTCAATCTTCTTGTCGGTAAAGATCTTGGAAATATCTACCAGAAGGCCGGTTCGATTGTTGGCATAGACATTGATTTCCACCACATACTTTTTGTCGTTCTTTGCGTCGATCGCCCATTCTGCATCGATTAGCCGCTCTCTCTCTAGCTCCGGCAGATTCAGCACATTGATGCAGTCTGTTCTGTGTATAGTAACGCCGCGACCCCTCGTAATAAAGCCAACAATTTCATCTCCCGGGATTGGACTGCAGCACTTCGAAAATCGAACGGCCACATCTTCCAGTCCATGCACCAAAATTCCACCCTTAGAGGATTTCTTTTCGTGCTGTACCTGGTTTTCTGCAACGGTTTCTAAGATGCTTTCATCCGTAATATTTCTGGCTGCATCCTTAGACTGTGCATCCATCAGCTTGTTCATAACCTGGCCTTCTCTCAGACCGCCGTGTCCGATTGCAGCCAAAACAGATTCCCAATCCTTAAAGCCATATTTGTGCATTACTACTTCCAAATAAGCAGGCTTGGTGTAATCTGTTATGTTTTTTCCCTTGCTTCTTGCATAAGCTGCCAGAAGTTCTCTTCCCTTGACAATATTGTCTTCCTTCAGTTCCTTTCGGAACCACTGATTGATCCTGTTTTTCGCCTGTGTGCTCTTTACCACCTTCAGCCAGTCCCTGCTGGGACCTCTGGAATTCTGGGAGGTAATGATTTCTACGCGATCACCGTTTTTCAGCTTTGTTTCGATTGGTACAAGCTTTCCGTTGATGCGGGCACCTACCATTTTGTTTCCAACTGCCGAATGCACCATGTAAGCGAAATCGATCGGACAGGAGCCTGCCGGCAGAGTCTTCACCTCGCCTGCAGGGGAAAAGCAGTAAACATTGTCATTAAAAAGATTGAGATCACTTTTCAGAAGACTCATAAATTCCTTATTGTCTGACATGTCCTGCTGCCATTCCAGAATCTGCTGCAGCCAGTTGAGTTTTTCTTCTTCCTTTTCCAGGTTGCTGCTTTTTCCGTTGGAGGCTTCCTTGTATTTCCAGTGAGCTGCAATACCGAATTTGGCAACCTTATGCATTTCAAAGGTACGGATCTGTATCTCAAAGGGACGTCCGCTGGGTCCGATTACCGTAGTATGCAAAGACTGATACATATTTTCCTTCGGCATTGCGATATAGTCCTTAAAACGCCCGGGAATTGGAGTGTACAGCTCATGGATGACTCCCAGTGCCGCATAGCAGTCCTTTACCGTATCTACAATGATACGGACGGCAAACATATCGTAAATCTGGTCCAGGGTCTTGTCCTGATTTACCATTTTCCGGTAAATGCTGAAGAAATGCTTGGCTCTTCCGTTTACCTTTGCCTTTATGCCAGCTTCCTCCATGTTTGCGCTTACCTTCTCCACGATAAGATCCACATATTGCTGCCGCTCTGCTTTCTTTTCGTTGATTTCCTCAACCAGTTTGTAGTATACGTCCGGATGCAGGTACTTCAGACACAGGTCATCCAGTTCAATCTTCAGATTAGAGATTCCAAGTCTTTGTGCGATCGGTGCATAAATATCCATGGTTTCTCTGGCTTTTTCCTGCTGCTTCTCCGGTCTGACATACTTCAGGGTCCGCATATTGTGCAGTCTGTCTGCCAGCTTCACCAATATGACACGGATATCTTTTGCCATGGCTAGGAACATCTTGCGGAGATTTTCTGCCTGTTCCTCCAGCTTGTCGGTAGAATAGCTCAGCTGACCAAGCTTTGTTACTCCGTCAACGATCACTGCGATCTCCGTTCCAAATTCCTTTTCCAGCTCTTCACCGGTCATAACTGTGTCTTCGACTACGTCGTGAAGCAGACCTGCTGCAATGCTCTCCTTATCCAATTCCAGATTTGCCAGAATAATGGCAACACAAATCGGATGAATAATGTATGGCTCGCCTGATTTTCGAAGCTGCCCCTCATGTGCCTTATTTGCTACATAATAGGCTTTCTCGATCAATGAAATATCGTCTGAAGGGTGATACTTGCGTACCGTATCAATCAGCTCCTTGTAGAGCTGCTCGGGAGATTCAAAATCTCTTTCTTTTCCCGTATGCTCCTGAAGCATTAATCCTTTAAAAAGGCCATCATCCTCTGTTTCCTGCGTGGTAGCAGGTTTCTTTATCTCCCCACTTGTCTGCATTTATTACTTTCCTTCGTATATAATTGCACTTTCTACATTGTACTTTGACAGTTTTTCTCTTCCTTTCAGTCCGGCCAGCTCGATCACAAAAATAATCTTTACTACCTCGCCGCCTAATTCCTCTACCAATGCAGCTGCGGCCTCCATTGTTCCTCCGGTAGCAAGCAGATCATCTACCAGAACAACCTTATCCCCGGGCTTAATGGAATCTTTATGCATTTCAATTGTAGCCTGTCCATATTCCAATTCGTAGCTTTTTTCTACTGTTTCTCTTGGAAGTTTTCCCTTTTTACGAACCAAAGCGAAGGGTTTTTTCATATTATATGCTATCGGCATTCCAAATATAAAACCTCTGGACTCCGTTCCTACCAGAATATCGAAATCCACATCCTTTAAAAATCCCTGCAGCTGATCTATGGCGAGCTGGATTCCTTCTGCCTCATTAAGAATACCGGTTATATCCCTGAAAATAATCCCCTTCTCCGGGAAGTCCGGTATACTGATCACATAATCCTTTAACTCCTTCATACAAGCCTCCAATAATATATAAAATAAAAATTACCTTATAATATATCATCTCCATTTCCTTTAAGCAACCTTTGTGCCGCTGACAGGCTCAGTTTTTCTGTTTTTGCCCAGAATGTCACTCTCTTTTTCCAGGTTCTTGTATTTTTTTTTCAAAGCTCTATAATCGTGGATATGAATGAAATAAGGAGAAATGCTATGGCAAAAGATACACTTTGGACCAAAAAAAGCTTTGATGCACAGGCAACAGAGCTTTTCAGTAAGGAATATAAAACCTTTCTTTCAACCTGCAAAACAGAAAGAGAATGTACTTCAGAAATGATCCGGCTCCTGAAAGAAGCAGGCGCACTTTCCCTGGAAGAATGCATTGCCAATGGAAAAGTTCCTGCTCCGAACGATCTGATCTATTCCGACATGATGAAAAAATCACTTCTCATCTGCAGAGTAGGCAGCAGACCTATGACCGAAGGCTTTCGTATTTTAGGTGCCCACATTGACTCACCCCGTCTGGATCTGAAGCAAAATCCCCTCTACGAAGACAAGGGTCTTGCCTATCTTGACACCCACTACTATGGCGGTATCAAAAAATACCAGTGGCTGACACTTCCCCTGGCTCTCCATGGAGTTGTTGCAAAGAAAGACGGCAGCATTGTAAAGATCTGTATCGGAGAAAAGGAAGATGATCCGGTTCTTGGAATTACCGACCTGCTTCCGCATCTTGGCGGAAAACAGATGGCAAAAAAGGCCTCTGAATTTGTTCCCGGAGAATCTTTGAATCTGCTTGTAGGCAGCAAGCCGGATGCTTCCTGTGAAAAGGATCCGGTAAAGGAAACGATCCTTTCCATTTTAAAAACGAATTACGATATATCAGAAGAAGATTTCGTTTCTGCAGAGCTGGAGGTTGTTCCAGCCGGAAAAGCAAGAGATTTTGGTCTTGATAAGAGTATGATCATTGGCTATGGACACGACGACAGAGTCTGCGCTTATCCTTCTTTTCAGGCAATCATGGAAGAAGAACATCCTCTTTTGTCCAGCATCTGCCTTCTGGCAGACAAGGAAGAGATTGGCAGCGTAGGTGCTACCGGCATGCATTCCAGATTTTTCGAAGATACCATTGCAGAGCTTATGGAGCTTTGCGGATGCTACAGTGAGCTGAAGCTTCGCCGTGCCTTAAAGAAAAGCAAGGTTCTCTCTTCCGATGTCAGTGCCGGCTTTGATCCTCTTTATGCTGATGTAAGTGAACCAAACAACAGCGCCTACCTTGGTCTTGGACCGGTCTTCAACAAATATACCGGTTCCCGCGGAAAATCCGGTTCAAATGATGCGAATGCTGAGTATATTGCTTTTCTAAGACAGATTATGGACAGCGCCGATATTTCCTTCCAGACAGCAGAGCTTGGAAAAGTAGACGAAGGCGGCGGCGGAACCATTGCCTACATCATGGCGAACCTTGGAATGGAGGTTATCGATTTTGGTGTAGCCGTGCTTTCCATGCATGCTCCCTTCGAAGTGATCAGCAAGGCAGATCTTTATGAAGCCTATAGAGCATATCGTGCTTTTCTTTCCAAATAATTTTTCGTCTCTCCGAATGCATTTTTTCTTCGGAGAGATTTTTTTTCTTTCCTATTTTATTTATGCATCGTTCTTGACGCATGAAATCCTGCATCATATAATAGAACTGAAATGCAGGTGGGGATGTGCATTATCTTATTTTTGAGGGGTTAATTATTATGGCTTTTTCCAGCTTATTTTTTATGTTATTTTTTATACCCTTGTTTGCGCTATTCTATTTTACCGGTTCCGGGATTGAAAGCAAAAATAGGGTTCTTTTGATTTTTTCCCTTATTTTTTATTGTTGGGGCGGACTTCGCTATGTCGTCCTCCTTCTTATCATGTCTGCTGTTGGATACATTTTCGGTCTGAAACTTCAATACGAAAAAAAACCTTCCAGTCGGAAAATGCTTCTCACAATTTCCGTTGTGATTTTCCTTGCTGTACTTGGATTTTTCAAATACACCGGTTTCATTCTCGGAAACTTCGGTTCACTGGTAAGTGAAGACTCTTTCCTTTTGAAGCTTGCTCTTCCTCTTGGAATCTCCTTCTATACCTTTAAGCTGATTTCCTATGTGGCAGATATTTATCACCAGCGGATCAAGGCAGAAGAAAGCTATCCAAACTTTCTTTGCTACGTTGCTATGTTCTTCAATGTTGTCCAGGGTCCCATTGTTCGCTACAGCACCATTGAATCCGACCTTTACCATCGCAAGATGCTGTACAGTGATGTTGCAAACGGAATCTACCGCTGCTGTGTGGGACTTGCAAAAAAAGCAGTCTTTGCTGACCATTGCGGTTCTTTGGCAGACTCTTTTCTTCCTCTTGGAACAGATATTTCATCCATTCCGGTAAGTGGTGTCTGGCTTGGTTCTCTGTGCTACATGCTTCAGATTTATCTGGATTTTGCAGCTTATTCTGACATTGCCATCGGTCTTGCCAGAATGTGCGGTTTCCATTTTGATGAGAACTTTAATTATCCTTATATCGCCGAATCTGTAAAAGACTTCTGGAGAAGATGGCACATTTCTCTTTCCAGCTTCTTTCGGGATTATGTTTACATTCCTCTTGGCGGAAACCGGGTATCTGCTCAAAGAACCATGATCAATCTCCTTGTGGTATGGGCTCTTACCGGTCTGTGGCACGGTGCCAGCTGGAACTATGTACTTTGGGGACTTTTCTTCTTTGTCTTTATTGTGATTGAGAACAAGCTGGCTGCAAATAACATAAAGCCGCTGCCTGTTGTCCTTCGTCATGCCATTACGCTGTTTATCATCTTTATCAGCTGGATCATCTTCCGATTTGAAGATTTTTCTGCTCTCGGAACGGCACTCAAAGGACTTTTCGGTCTGAACCACAATGCACTGGGCGGCTCAACTGTAGCCATCAGCTTTATAAACAACATCTTCTTTTTGATCCTTGCCATTCTGGCTTGTACTCCGGTATTTAAAAAGCTGATGTCCATCATTGAAGCAAAGAGCATGAATCGTTACCAGGTGCCGACTGCATAC
>CAVFRH010000065.1:0-20653 GCA_963624695.1 bacterium | reverse complement strand
TATACATATATTTCTTCTGCCCAGTAAATACACTTTCGTACCCAGGAAGCTCTTTTCCGATAATTTTCCAACTTTTCCTGGTCAAGCTGCTGATATACTGTTGCCAGGTCACATAGAGCCGTAATTTCATCGGTTGTCGCTGTTACAAGGTCTAACTGATTCAGCTCTCTTGCCGCATTTACCTCACTGTATTGAATCTTACGGATTCCCTCCATGGATTCTTTATAAAGCTCCATTTCCTGATCTGTCAAAATTCCAATTCGATAAAAAAGCGTATCCGGCTTTAAAAGCTCTTCTGCTACGCGATCGATCAGATCTGCTTTTTTTAATCTTGAAATCCCCTTCAATCCCAGATTATATCCGAAATTTAAAATAGAAGGTTTGTCATATTCGTTCAGTTTTATCCTTATTGTAAGCTTGTTGTCAAATACTGCCATTGCTATCCTCTTTCTGTACAATTCAATCGGTTTATTATAACCGCATTCCTTAAAAGATACCATAATATGGCAGTAAATGGAAGTCATCTTCTTTTTCTGCCTTAAAATTTCCCTCTTTCTTTAATAAATCTGCTGCCTTTATGGATTCCGCAACGCAATAACCGCTGCTGATGATCGTAACATCTTTTCCTTCGCGAATCTTAACTGCCTTACCCCATTCAAATTCTGTGCCGTCTTCGTAGACCTTTACGCATTCCTTGCGCACCAGTCTTATATAATACATTCCTTTTTTATAGGCAACTTCGCGAATCATCCACTTGAGCATATTGATATCGGTTGGCTCCAGAACTGTCATGGTAGGCATGCCGCGCATAATGCCCATATCCTCGAAAGGCATATGCGTACCTCCATTTAACTGTGCCGTAATTCCGGGATCCGAACCAATAATCTTTACATTACTATGTGCATACACTCCGGACATAAATACCTGGTCTGCCGCTCTTCTTGTGGCAAAAGGACCAAAAGTATGTGCAAAAGGAATTTTTCCTACTGCTGCAAGTCCGCAGGCTACACCTATCATATTTGCTTCCTGGATGCCACAGTCCACTGTCTGCTCCGGAAACTTATTTTTAAAAGGCTTCATACCCATTGCGCCCATAAGATCTGCATCCAAAGCAACGATGTTCTTGTCTTTTTCCGCAAGCTCCATCATTACTTCACAGAAGGCATCCCTCATTGCTTTGCTTTCATTTACCAATTCACTTGCAATTATTACACTCATTCTGTATGCCTCCTCAGATCTTAGCCATTTCAGCCGTCATCTGTGCAACTGCTTCTTCGCACTGCTGTGCACTCACATTCATGCTGTGACATCCGGCTGTATTTTCGATTGCACTCCATCCATGCCCCTTAATTGTATTGAGCACGATCATGGAAGGCTTTTCACCCTGAGCCTTTGCATTTTCGATTGCCTGGTCAATTGCTTCTACATCATGTCCGTCTACCGTCTGGCCATACCAACCAAAGCTTTCGAATTTTGCCTGTACATCTTCAATATCGCAAACGTCCTTCGTGTTGCCGTCGATCTGAAGGTTGTTTCGATCTGGATTTCCTTAGCAAATCTTTTTATCTCTTTTATTTCTTCGCTATTCATTTTCCCCTCCGGTAATGCTCTGCGGTAAATCACCACAGGAGCAGCCGCTCCCGTGGTTTTTTATGCCAAAGTATGCAAGGAAAACTGCCGGTGGCAGTTTTTCTGTATTCAGACTTTCCTGCAAGTCCTTCGCATTCTTACTAAGCTAAAATCAATCTGCCTGGAAGATTCCTCTCTTCGGAAGCTCATGAACAGATACCCAGCCTTCGCTAAGCGGCTCCTTGAAGCATCCTTCTACTTCTTTTCTTGGTCTAAGAGTAAATCCTTCTATCGGTGCTGTTCCAGCCGGGAAGTTCTCAAGCATGTCATCGATCATAAGAGTGATATAGCGGCAGATTGCTGCGATTGGTCTCTTTGCCTTGTAAGCATCTCCTCTTGTCGGATATCCTACGACACCTTCCGGTGTTCCCCATCTCTCGATGATGGTCTGTCCTTCGCCTTCTGACCAAACGTGTGGTTTACCTTGTGAGCAAACGGAGTCATCATAATGGCCTCTCAGTGCCAGTGGCTTTGGCTGTGCATCTACGCAGACGCTCATGTCTACCATATCCGGGAAGAGGAAGTTTGCTACGCAGGTCTCTGCCTCGTCTGCATGAACGAATGGAGTTGTAAGTGAATCCGGCTCATCGATCGGTACCCAGAACTCTTTGATGGCTGTATGCCACTCAAGCTCAGATACGATACATGGAAGCTGATATCTCTTGAAGAATTCCTGAACTGCTGACTCCAGCATCCATTTATGTCCATGGTTGTTTACGATGATCATTTTTCTGTATCCGTCATCCCAAAGACCAAGCATGGTGTAGATCAGGGTCTCTCTAACAACCTCTTCGGATACCATGTAAGTATCCAATCCGCTCGGATTGTGCATACCATGGTTCTCTGTTGTTCCAACCGGAATCAGTACTACATCATTTTTTCGACGTTTTGCCATTGCAATGTGTCTTGGTGTGTTCTGAATATATGTGCCGCCTTTTCCAAGCTCCGGAGCAGATGGCAGCTCATACTCTGCAAGAATCTTGTCGATCTCTTCTACAGAAGCTTCCCATACTTCTCTTTTGCATCGACCTACTGCTGAATCATCAAATGCGATTCTTGGATAGTCGGTTGTGTACCATGTTTCGCCCATGACTTCTTTTTTGTAAGTTTTTCTTGATATCGTCTCTTCTCCTTTTTGAATTTTAATTTTCTCTTTTACTGGTAACATTTTTGGTATGAAGTTTTGTTTAAATCAATTTGTATTTTGAGTGTGTACGCAACACAACACGCTTGGTATACCAAGTAAATACTTTTTTTTGCTATTTTTTTATTTTCAATAATTTCCACAGTTTTTCAGTTCTTTTCTCGTAAGATTTAAACGATAAAATATACAGCTAAGAGCTTGTCGCCACGTTCTCTTTCGCTCATTGCTCCATGTAAAAAAAGAGTGCTGAACTGTCTGTAAAAAACAATTCAACACTCATTTTTACTTTTTAAAGAAGATAGTAACGATCCTTGTGAATCTGCATGGTTTCTTCTATGTGCTCTATAATTGCCTGCTCTGCTGACGGAATGTCTCTTTCCTCTACTGCCTTTAGGATTTTCTGGTGTGCCTGCATGGCCATATCCCTTGTCCGTTTATCATCTTTTGAGGAAATGGCAATTTGTCGGATCTGATCGTAAATCGAAACAATGTAATCCTTTAAATGACGGTTTTTGGCTCCATCTGCTATTAAAAAATGGATTTTCATATCTGTTTCCATAAATTCCTTGTGCCGATCCAAACGATAGGCTTCTTCCTGCTCTGCCATATATTTTCGAAACTGCTCCAGACTTTCCGGATCCAGTCGTTCAATAAAAAGTTGTATGGCTTTTCGCTCCAAAGCTTCACGCACCTCAAAGATTTCGATCATATCCTTAAAATCAATCCGTTTTACATAAACACCTTTTCCATCGATTATGTTTACCAGTCCATCGTTTGCCAGTTCCCGCAAAGCTTCCCGTACCGGCGTTCTGCTAATACCTAGCTTCTCACACAGAACTCTCTCCACCAAGGGAGCATCTTTTTCTACCTCATTGTCAATGATCATTTTTTTGATTTTCTCATAGGCCTGTTGTTTTTTACTTGCATTTTCTACCTTTTTCATTCTTTTTTCCTTTTCATTCTGAATACTGTATGTGCAAAAGTTACAACAGCTTTTACACCATCCGATAATAATTGTATTTATTATAGTGCCTATGGAATACCATGTAAATACTAACTTCTCTTTTTTATAATTAACCTATCAAATTTTTCACACTGTTTCCTTCTATCAGCTCCGGTTCAACTTTATATTTTTCTATGTCAAAGCTACCATTGTTCTCTATTATTTCTAACATGGCTTTGGCAATATTTTCTCCATATTGCACCTTCGGATGCTCAATTGTCGTTAATTTAATATCTGTTTCCGTAAACATCTCTGCATTGTCATATCCCACTACTGAAATGTCCTCCGGAACCCTTATTCCTTTGGAATGTAAATATTTTATCAACTCATAGGCAATTCGATCATCGTGACAAACCACCGCACTTACATTATTTATCATACGGTCCAGGGCAAGACTCCCACCTTCTGAAAAAAGATCTCCTATGAGGTCACGATAAAACCATATGGCATTTTCTTCTTTGATCTGCAATCCGTTTTCTGCCATTTCATCTTCGAATCCCATAAATCGGGATATAGGCGTGTATTCATCCAGACAGTAAAGAGAGCCTATTTTTTTATGTCCCCTTTCGATCAAATGCTGAACAAGCTTGCGGCTTCCTTTCCGTCCCTGTAATGGAATATAAGGGTTATTTTTAAAAGCCCTTCCATGAAAGGAAAGAATTGGTACTTTTTCTGCTACCTTTTCATATACCTCACGGTTGTATGGAACCATAGGAGAACCTGCCGGTTCCAAAATGATTCCGGCAGGATTCATTGCCAGTATATTTTCCAGAGCCTGTCTTTCCTTATTTTCAATAGATTTTTGTCATTTTTTACCATTCGTCAGTTTGCAAAATTAATTTATTTGTTTTTTTGTGCGTTATTTGTATTTATTTATTCGTTTTTCGCCAAACAAAAATCCCCAACTCATCTCAATGAGTCAGGGATCTCTCTTTCCTTCATTTTTAATTTTTTCTTATTTCTTCCGGTAATCCACGTGCAGCAGCTCGTGCTCTTTTCCGCATATTTCATTCTGATACAGCATTTTCAATAGCGGATTGTCTCCGGAATTACGGATGCTTTCCTGTCTGTCTGCTCTGTAAAGTCCTTTTCCTCTCTCTTCCTTTGCATCCAGATTGTAAGGCTGTCCGCCTCCGTTGATGCAGCCGCCCGGGCATGCCATCACTTCTACAAAATCAAAGTGTTCTCCTTCTTTTATGCGGTTCAGGATTTTTTCCGCATTACCAAGCCCGCTGACCACTGCAATATGCAGATTTTTTTCACCTGACGGAAGATAAAATTCTTTGATTTCTTCCAGTCCTCTTTGTCCCATCTGGGCAATGGTTTTTACGGATCCTCTGCTTCCCTTTACATTTCGAAGCACTGCCTCTGTTACACCTCCGCTTACGCCAAAGATCACACCGGCTCCGGAGCTGGTACCAAACGGCATGTCCACAGGCTCCGGCTCCATGGTGTTAAATATAATGCCGGATTCCTTGATCATGGTGATCAGCTCTTTTGTAGTGATGACTGCATCTACATTTTGCTGATTCAGATCCTTAAATTCTTCTCTTGCCGCCTCGTATTTCTTTGCTGTACAAGGCATAACTGCAATATGAAAGGTTTTCTGCCCTTCTCTTTTTGCTTTATCCTTCAGGACAGAGGCAAACATCTGCATCGGTGAACGGCAGGTCGAAACATTTGGCAGAAATTCCGGGTACTTGGTTTCCACATAATGAACCCAGGCCGGACAGCAGGATGTCATCAAAGGCAGATTTTTGCCTTTTTCGATGCGATTCTGAAACTCCTTTGTTTCTTCTATTACCGTCATGTCAGCTCCAAAGGTTGTATCATAAATAGCATCGATTCCCATATAGCGGAGAGCTGCAACGATCTTTCCCATTACATCTACTCCGTCCTGCTCCCGCAGCTGATAATCAATAGCCACACGAACTGCCGGAGCAATCTGCACCGTTGTGTAGATATTCGGGTCATCGATTGCCTTCCACACCTTGGATATGTCGTTCTTTGGCACGATTGCACCTGTTGGACATACGGCAGAACACTGTCCGCAGCTGACGCAGTCGGTTTCCCGCAGTGGCTTTCCAAAGGCTGTGCTGATTACCATTTTAGATCCTCTATATGCAAAATCGATTGCCCCTACTCTCTGTACTTCATTGCACATACGCACACAATCACCGCAAAGAATGCATCTTCCGGTATCAATGTCGATTGCTACCGAGGAGTTATCTTTTCTCACGGTGTTTTTGTAAGTATTGGGGAATCGAACATTTTTGATTCCAAAGCGAAGGGCAAAGGCCTGCAGCTTGCAATGCGTGTTCTGCTCACAAGTTGCACAATCGTTGCAATGATTTGCTATTAAAAGCTCCAGAATCATCTTTCTGTATTTGCGAAGACGCCCCGTATTTGTCTTTATATTCATTCCGGCTCTTGGCGGTGTAGAGCAGGCAGCCTCAAGCCCGCCTCTTTCATTTTCCACCATGCACATACGACAAGCTCCGTAAATGGAAAGGTCTGTATAATAGCAGAAGGTAGGAAGCTGTATTCCCTGCTTACGAATCAGCTCCAAAAGGTTTTTTTCGCCATTTATCTCTACTAAATTTCCGTCTACCGTTAAATACTCTTTTTCTGCCATTTTCACACCTCCTTAATCGCCTTAAACGGACATGTGCTTATGCAGCTTCCGCATTTAATACATTTTTCCTGGTCAATTTGGAAGGGTGATTTTATTTCTCCGAAAATCGCTCCAACTGGACATTGTCTTGCACACTTGGAACATCCCTTGCAGATGCTTGGATCGATCTGGATTCTCTTTAGCTTTTTGCACTGTCCTGCCGGACATCTCTTTTCCAAAATATGAGCTTCGTATTCACTTCGGAAATTTTTTATGGTACTTAATACCGGATTAGGAGCAGATTTTCCGAGGCCGCAAAGGGCAGTATTTTTTACGGTATCTGCAAGATCCTCTAAAAGCTCTATATCTCCTTCTCTTCCCTCTCCGGCTACAATCCGCTCCAAAATCTCCCGCATTCGCTTGGTTCCTTCTCTGCATGGAACACATTTTCCACAGGATTCATTCTGGGTGAAATTCATAAAGAACCTGGCTACCTCTACCATGCAAGTATCAGTGTCCATAACTACAAGACCGCCGGAGCCAATCATTGCTCCTCTCTTTTTCAAAGTGTCAAAGTCCAGAGGAAGATCCAGATCTGCTTCGGTCAGACAGGCACCGGATGGTCCTCCGATCTGCACCGCCTTAAAGGCCTTTCCGCCGCGCATACCTCCGCCGATATCAAAAATAATCTCCCGCAGGGTCGTTCCCATCGGAACCTCAATCAGTCCTGTATTTACAATGTTTCCGGTCAACGCAAAGGCCTTAGTGCCGGGACTGTTTTTTGGACCGATTCCAAGGTACCAGTCTGCTCCGTTTAAGATGATCTGTGGAATGTTGGCAAAGGTCTCCACGTTGTTCAGAACGGTTGGCTTATTAAAAAGTCCATGCTCTACTGTTCTTGGAGGCTTTACTCTTGGAAATCCTCTCTTTCCTTCTATGGAAGCGGTCAGCGCGCTGCCCTCTCCACAAACAAAGGCACCTGCTCCCCGGTTCACATGAAGGTGAAAGGAAAAGTTTGTTCCCAAAATATTGTCTCCGATAATGCCAAGCTCCTGTGCCTGTGCGATTGCATTTTTTAATCTCTGCACAGCGAGCGGATATTCTGCTCTTACGTAGATATAGCCTTCCGAAGCTCCAACTGCGAGGGCTGCAATCAGCATTCCTTCGATCATTCTGTGCGGGTCG
Source organism: bacterium (assembly GCA_963624695.1). Taxonomy (GTDB): domain Bacteria; phylum Bacillota; class Clostridia; order Lachnospirales; family Lachnospiraceae; genus Alectryocaccobium. The sequence goes on along the minus strand of CAVFRH010000065.1, from coordinate 13,078 downwards.
CCTTCCATAACACTTCGGTCCATAAAGGCACCCGGATCGCCTTCATCTCCGTTACAGACCACATACTTTTGACTTTTCTTCTGGCTTTTTACCTGCTGCAGTTTTTTTCCGCAAGGGAAGCCGCCGCCCCCTCTGCCTCTGAGGTTTGATTTTAATATTTCTTCTACAATCTCATCCGGCTGCATATCAAAGAGGGCAAATTCAAAAGCGGAATATCCCCCAAGGGCAATGTATTCAGCTATGGAGTTTGCGTCGATTCTTCCACAATGCTCCAGAACAATCCGATTCTGTTTTTCATAAAACGGAATATCATTTTGTCTTTTATAGAGCCGTCCACCCTTCGTATAGCCAAGACGATCAATGTATTCGCCTGCAAGAACTGTCTTTTCTACGATTTCTTCACAGTCTTCTATTTTCACCTTCGTGTATAGCCATCCCTGCGGCTCCACACGAAGAAGGGGGCCCATCTCACAAAAGCCGTGGCAGCCGCTCTTTTTCAAGGCTACAGAATCTCCATGCGGTTCCTTCTCTAATTCCACAGAAACGTGGATATTTTTTTCTTCAATCAGCTCTTTTAATCTGGCATAAATCTTTAAAGAACCGCCAGCCACGCAGCCTGTGCCGGCGCAGATGATTAGCTTCTGTTTCTGAAGCTCATAGGCCTGATGTGATGACTCACGAAAGCGCTTTAAATCTAATCTTTTATTCAGCATGGGCCGCTTCCTCCTTCAGCTTTTTAATCAGCTCCTCCGCCTTTTGAGGCGTCATGGAGGAATAGACTACATCATTTACCGTAATGACTGGTGCCAGACCACAGGCTCCCAGACAGGAAACCGTTTCCACCGTAAACAAAAGATCATCACTTGTTTTCTTTTTTTCACTCAACCCAAGCTCTTCTCTGAATTTTTCCAAAATCGGTATGGATCCTCTGACATGGCAGGCTGTTCCGTCACAGCATCGGATTACATATTTCCCCTTTTCTTCCAGAGAAAAGTTTTCATAAAATGTGGCTACACTATAAATGCGTGCTTCTCCGATTTTCAACTTTTTCGATATGGGGCCAAATGCCTCTTTGGGCAGGTAGTGGAAATGCTCCTGGATTTCCTGCAGGATCGCAATCAGAAAACGACTGTCATCTTCAAAATGTCCAAGGATCTCATCCACTGCTGCAAAATCAAATTCCTTATTCATTTCATCTCTCAACTTTCTTTTACGTATAGTTCTGCTCTATTTTCTTATAATTTTATATACCCTCTTTCTTCTTTGCAAGAGCTAATTGTTAATTTTTCATATTTATTTCTCATATTTGTCTATATTTCTTGTTTATTTTTTCTTATTGTTTCGTTCATTGTACAACATTTCCTATACATTTCTTGTTGCCACTGTACTGAAGGCAAAAAGGTCCGGGCGGTTTCTGGACTGGGTATATTCAAACTGAATTCCCTGAGTGCTGTAAACCTGTGAGGTAACCACGGCAAGAGTATTGTAGCCGTCCAGGCTAAGATATTTTTCATCCATTGGAGTAACCTTTTCCATTGTTACAAAACGTTTCACGGTCTGGATTGTTATGCCGCTTTCTTCAATAAACTGGAAAAGTGAACCGGAAAGCCTTTCCTTTGTCAGACCTGTAAGCAGGTCCTTTCGAAGAAAGCTGGTATCCAGCATTTTGGCATCTCCCTCTACAAAACGAAGTCTTTGAATAAAATAAACCGGCAATCCCTCTTCAAAGCCGCTTTTTTCGGCAAGTCTTGCATCCACCTGCATATCCGTAAATGTCAAAACCTTATTTTCTACCTTAAAATTGTTTTCCCGTCCTGCCTGACACAATCCGCTTATGGAATTCAGATCGTAAAAACGCTGATGCGGCTTTGGCGGTGTATATATAATGTGTACTCCTTTTCCGTGTACCGGCTGCGTGTATCCTATGGCGGTAAGCATGGAAATGGCTCTTCGAATGGTATTTCTAGAGCAGCTGTAGATTGCTGTCAATTCATTTTCCGACGGAAGCATTCCCTCCGACAAATATTTTCCTTTTTCTATTCTTTCTTTCAGGTCCTGAAAAATTTCATCGTAAACTAATTTCGGCATTTTTTCTTCCTCTCTTTATAACCGGCTTTTTCTGCCGGAAAAGGGTTTCCCTGTCTGCAATATTATAGAGCAGTCAAATTCGAGCCACAAGATGTTTAAACAAGTTTTGTGAGATTTTCACAACTTGTTTAAACATGCTTTTTGCAAACTGCCGAAATCTCAAAAAAGTCTTGAATTTGTTTAAACAAGCTTCTAAGATAAGTGCAAATCAAGATCTTGTTTAAACAAGTTTGCCGTAATGTATTCCTGCAAAACTGAAGTAAATAATTTATTGAAAAAGACTTCTTGGAATACATTTCTAAAAAAGGGAGGATCGAAACGTGGCAAGTAAATATGATGGTTTATCCAGAATCATTATTCAAAACGTAGGCGGCAAAGACAATATTGAAAGTCTTTCCCATTGCGTTACAAGGCTTCGATTTAATCTGAAGGATGAGTCGAAAGCCAACACGGAAATACTGAAGGCAACCGATGGAATTGTTACTGTTATACAATCCGGAGGGCAGTACATGGTAGTCATTGGAAATCATGTAGGAGATGTTTATGACTCCGTCATTTCCGTAGGACACCTGCAAAACAAATCCACTGCTGTCGAGAAAACAGAAGCAAAAAAAGAAAAGCAAAATCCTTTTTCTGCCTTTGTAAGCATTGTAACCGGAGTATTTTCGCCCTTTCTCGGTGCCTTCTGTGCCTGTGGTATTTTAAAGGGCTTTGTCACTCTTTTTGCAACTTTAGAAATCCTGAACAGTGCCGGCGGAACCTATAACATTTTATACGGAATCGGTGATGCTGCCTTTTACTTTCTTCCGGTCATCCTTGGCTATACTGCCGCAAAGAAATTTCAGCTCCCTGAAATGGAGGGTCTGCTGATCGGTCTTGCGCTGGTATCCCCCTACATGCTGAACAATGGAACCTACGACATCTCTACCCTCTTTGGCATTCCTGTCGTAGCCCCTTCCACCGGAAATTACACCAGCACCATTCTTCCAATTATCTGTGCCATCGCCTTTGCGGCCTGGTTTGAAAGACATTTCAAAAAATACATTCCGGATACCATTAAACTTTTTACGGTTCCGCTAATTACCATTGTTGTTACGGTCTGTCTGACTTTCCTGGTAATTGGACCTATCACCTCCGGAATTTCCACCCTGCTTGGAATGTTCTTTGATATGATCAACAATTTCAGTCCGATCCTAATGGGATTTCTTGTTGGCTTTTTGTGGCAGATCCTTGTTATGTTCGGTTTGCACTGGGCCCTCATTCCCATTGCCATCTCAAATCTGACCCTTGTCGATGGAAGCGGTCTGATTATCGGTGAGGTTATCTTTACTGCCATGATCGGAACATCCTTTGCACAGACTGGTGCCTGCATCGGAATCATGTGCCGAACAAAGGATAAAAAGCTGAAAAGCCTTTGTCCTGCAGCCATCATATCCGGTATCTGCGGTGTTACAGAACCTGCCATTTACGGAATCACTCTTCCAAAGAAGGCACCTTTTATCCGAACCTGCATTATTTCCGGTGTGGCCGGTGCTATTTTGTGCATGATCGGCATTCGTGACTATCAGATGGCCGGCATGGGTGTATTTGCCTATACCCAGTTCATCAGTCCGGATACCGGCAATATCAGCCCTATGATCGTTGCCATTATTGTTACTCTTTTGTGTATTGTTGCCGGATTTATTGTGGAGCTTATCTTCTACAAGGACGCTCCTGCTGCAGCAAAAAAAGAAGAGCCACTTGAAGACGTTCCTGCTGCATTGCCAACAGAATCTGAAGGAAATGCTGAGCAGCTTTCCTCCCCGCTTTCCGGAAAAGTAATCCCTTTAAGTGAGATTGCGGATGAAGCCTTTGCCTCTGAAGCAATGGGAAAAGGGCTTGCTATCGAACCCACCGAAGGAAAAGTATTTGCTCCTGCTGACGGAGTGATCTCTGCTTTCTTTCCTACCGGACATGCTGTCGGCATAACATGCGATAACGGAGCTGAACTTTTAATCCACGTCGGTATGGATACGGTCGATATGAACGGAGATGGATTTGTCCCCCGAAAGGCTCAGGACGATCGTGTGAAAAAAGGAGAACTTCTGCTGGAATTTGACATTGACAAAATTGAAGCTGCCGGACATCCGGTCACAACACCTGTTATTGTAACCAACTGGGAGGATTATGCTTCTCTTTCCTTCACGAAATCAGCTGATGTCTGCGCCGGAGATTTCTTTGCCCAGCTTCAGCATTAAACAAAAAGGAGTATTATATGAGCGTATTTAAAGAAGGTTTTTTATGGGGCGGCGCTACTGCCGCAAATCAGTATGAAGGAGGCTGGAAGGAAGGAGGCAAAGGGGATTCCATTTCGGATCACTGTACAAACGGCTCCTGCAGCAGCCCAAAACGCATTACAAGAAATTTTGAAGAGGGCACCCTCTATCCAAGCCATGAAGCAACGGACTTTTATCATCATTACAAGGAAGACATTGCCCTTGCCCATGAGCTTGGCTTTAAGGTATTCCGTATGTCTATCGCCTGGACACGAATTTTCCCAAACGGCACGGAGGATAAGCCAAATGAAGAAGGGCTTGCCTTTTATGATAAGGTTTTTGATGAACTTCTTTCCTATGGCATTGAACCTATGGTCACCATTTCCCACTATGAAATGCCCTATGCCCTTGTTGAAAAATGCAATGGCTGGCTCTCCAGAGAATGCATTGACTACTATTTGAATTATTGCACTGTAATCTTTAACCGATATCAGAACAAGGTAAAATACTGGCTTACCTTCAATGAGATCAATTCTGCCACCGCACCCATGGGAACCGCCCTTTCTCTTGGTTGCATCAAGGGATATGAAGGCCCAATGAATCAGGTTCCCTTTGATCCTCAGACAAACTATCAGGCGCTGCATCATCAGTTTCTTGCCAGTGCCCTTGCGGTTGACTATGCTCACAAAAATTATCCGCAGTTTAAAATGGGAAGCATGACCATCTTTGCCCCTATGTATCCCCTTAGCTCAAATCCGGACGATGTGCTTGCTTGTCAGAAAGAAATGCAGACCATGGATTACTTCACGTCTGATGTCCAGGTAAGAGGCGCTTATCCCTACTATTCAAAGCGTTTCTTTGAAGAACATCATATCCATATTGAGATGAAGCCGGAGGATACCGACATCCTTGCCAAGGGAAAAGTAGATTTTTATACCTTCAGCTACTATATGTCCAGCTGCATCAGTGCCAGTGCAGATGCAGAAGACTCGAAGGGAAATATGATAAATGGTGTGAAAAATCCTTATCTTGAGGCAAGTGAATGGGGCTGGCAGATTGATCCAAAGGGTCTGCGCTACAGTTTAAATGAACTTTATGCCCGCTATCAGATTCCTCTCATGGTTGTAGAAAACGGTCTTGGAGCAAAAGACCTGGTAGACGAGGACGGATGCATTCACGACAACTACCGCATTGCTTATCTGAAAAGCCATATTGAAGCCATGGCTGAAGCAGTAAAAGACGGCGTAGATTTGATTGGCTATACCCCCTGGGGCTGGATCGATCTTGTATCTGCTTCTACCGGAGAGATGGCAAAACGCTATGGCCTGGTATATGTGGATAAGCACGACGATGGAAGCGGAAGCCTTGCAAGAAAGAAAAAAAACTCCTTCTTCTGGTATCAGAAAGTAATTGAAAGCAACGGAGAAGTTTTATAATTGTAGGCAAGAAAAAAGAGGCAGCTGCGGCCGCCTCTTTTTTTGTTAAATATGAGAAAGTGCATATTCAAATCTTGCCTGAATGCGCTCTTTTCCAAGAACCTGCATGATCTGGCAAAGATCCGGTGTATTGCTTCGTCCGGTAAGTGCTACTCTGACAGCAGTGCTGATGTCACCTACATGTCCTGGCCACTCATCTTTTGCCTTCTTCCAGATTTTTACCTCTCTTGCATATCCAACAGCCTCAGCAACATCCTTCAGCTTATTGAACCATTCGGAATTGTCGTCTGCCGGATCGTAAATCTTCATATATTCTTCGAAGATTTTGCTTAAGGTTTCCTTGTCCTTGATCAGCTGATAGTCATATACCAGATCGTCCTTGTAGAATTTCTCATCGTACATGTAGCTGATATAGTCCTTTACCTCAGACCATCTTGCGATGTCCTTACGTTTTTTCTTTATCTCGGCTCCACGCTCGATGCGAAATACCTTCAAGGAATATTCCTTGTCCTCCAGCATTGCCTTCAGCTCATCATCATAGCGCTGTGCCCATTCGTAAACATCCTCGTATACCTTTTGCGCAGAAAATGTCGCAATCACGTTTTTGGATACATCATTTAACTTGTCCATATCGAAAAGAGCTCCCTCTGTGGTACTCATTTTCTTTAAGGCAAATGGGAATTCATAGAGGTCCTTGTCCTGATTGTTCTTTCTCCACATTTCAAAGTCAGAGTTTGCAATCGTCATAAGATACTCTTTTACAGACTCTTTCGGAATTCCGACCTGATGATAGAAGGTTACTGCTGCCTCTGGATCTTTTCTCTTGCTGATCTTTCTCTTAATGCGAACCGGCTCACCGTCTTCATTCAGAACAGCATTGCCCTCTTCGTCCTTCTTTACATCCTCTTTCAGCATTGGAGCATAGTGGCAATACTTTGGTGTTTTAAAGCCCAGAGCACGGAAAAGCTCCAAATGCAGCGGAACTGATGGGAACCATTCGCTGGAACGGATGACATGGGTGGTGTGCATCAAATGGTCATCTACCGCATGTGCAAAGTGGTAAGTTGGAAGACCGTCTCCCTTGATGATGACAATATCCATTACATTCTGAGGCATTTCAACCTTTCCCTTTACCATGTCCTTATGGGTAATCTTTTCGCCTTCTTTGCCAAGGGACTTAAAGCGGATTACAAATTTTTCTCCTGCCTGAATTCTCTTTGCAGCCTCTTCAATCGGGTAGTCTCTGTAGGTCGCCCATTTTCCGTAATAGCCGATGGTAGTGCATTTTTCTTCTTCCTGACGTTTGCGAAGCTCTACCAGCTCCTCTTCTGTTGCAAAGCAGGGATATGCACGGTCTATCTCGATCAGATGCTTTACATAAGCCTCATAGATTTCTTTTCTCTGGGTCTGAATATAAGGACCGTAAATTCCTTCTGACTGTGTCTCGCTGACCATTCCTTCATCAAAGATAATGTCAAAATCCTTCATGGAATCAATGATTCCCTGTACCCCGTTTTCTACTTTTCTCTTTGTGTCAGTATCTTCAATACGAAGGATCAGTTTTCCTCCTGTCTGCTTTACCAGGGATGTTTCTACAATGCACTGCTCCAGAGCACCGATGTGTACAAAGCCGGTAGGGCTGGGTGCAAAACGGGTTACAACCGCTCCCTCCTCAAGCTCTCTTTCCGGATACAGCTCCTCATAATAGGAAATATCCTTTGCATTCGGGAATATAAGATTTGCAAGTTCCTGTCTTGTCATTTTTCTGTCTCCAATCGATTACTTTCTTACTTTAATCCACTTTCCTTGTAATGATCCAAGGTGCCGGTTCGGCATCGAACATATGCTTACGATTCATTTTTGCAACTGAAACCTGGGTAATGTCCGGTTCTCCGATTCCGAATTTTTCAAAAATCTCTTCTATCTGAGCTGCTACCTTGAAATCCAGTGTATAGATTACAAATTCCATATTTGGATTAAACTTCAGCATGCATTCCATTTCCTGCTCCATGCTTGCAGAAGCTACCAGCATGGTAACATCCGGAACCGGAAGCTCTTTCATGTTTTCTTCGTCCACATGATCTATAATGCTTACATTCTGAAGACCAAACTGGTTTACATTTTCCTCCAGAGTCTGTCTGTCACGTCCGCTGTATTCTACTGCCACAACAGTTCCTTCTCCTGCCATGATGGCGGATTCCACTGCGATAGAGGCACCGGATATAACACAGATATTTTTTCTCTCGTCGATATGCATCTTGCTCAGGATTACGGCACGGATTTCGGATCCAACGTATTTCACGGAACCGCTCGCAAATGCCTGATTGTCCATTCCGAATTTTACGGTGCTGCGGGCATTTTCATTTAAAATAAGCATTCCGGCAGAGGCATTGATTCCCCTGTTCAGCATGTCGTAAACCTTTGATTTTTTAATCGGTCCGGCCGGCTCACTGCCTTCATTGTAAACAACAGTACATTCTCCAAGTCCTGCATTAAACATCCGATAAAAAATGTCCGGATGTCCGGCCTCTGTAAAGACAAGAACCACCCGATGTGACTCAACCATAGGAATCAGATTTTTATTTTTTCTGGTAATGTCCAGAATCTTTACTCTTTCCAAGTCGATTTCCGTATTTTCTGAAAAATAAGTAAGCCATGCCAAAATATGTGAATTATTGAATAAATAGTTTTCGCTCATATTTGCTCTCCCTTTCCGCTATAGCTTTCTGCTTTTCTACTATCATACACCAAAGAAAGCTGCATCGTCTACTGTTTTACCTGCTTCATAGACAGGGATATCCGATTCTTTTTTTCATCTACCGAAAGCACTACTACCTTTACATCCTCTCCTACGGAAAGCACCTCACTTGGATGCTTTATGTAGCGGTCACAGATTTGTGATATATGTACCAGTCCATCCTGATGCACACCGATGTCTACAAAGGCACCGAAGTCAATCACGTTTCGAACCGTACCGGTCAGCTCCATTCCAGGCTTTAAGTCCTTTATGTCCAAAATGTCTGTTCGAAATACCGGAGCCGGAAGTGCTTCTCTTGGGTCTCTTCCAGGTTTTTGAAGCTCTCCTGCAATATCCTGCAAGGTCAGCTTTCCTACTTCACAGGCAGCTGCTGCCTTTTCCATTCCATACTGCTTCAAAATAAGAGGAAGACCCGCAAGGGCATTGTTTTTTACATCTTCCATGGTAAAACCGCACAGCTGAAGCAGTTTTTTTGCTGCCTCATAGCTCTCTGGATGCACCGCTGTATTGTCCAGAACATTTTCGCTTTCTGAAACCCTTAAAAATCCCGCACACTGCTCAAAGGCTTTCGGTCCAAGCTTCGGAACCTTTAAAAGTTGTCTTCGGTTGCTGTATGCACCATTTTTCTCCCGGTAAGCAACAATGTTTTTGGCCGTTGCACTTGTAAGACCGGAAACCCTTTGCAAAAGAGAGGGAGATGCTGTATTTACATCCACTCCTACTGCATTTACGCAATCCTCTACTACTGCATTTAAGCTTTCATCCAGACGTTTTTGCGGCATGTCGTGCTGATATTGCCCTACTCCAATGGATTTCGGATCGATCTTTACCAGCTCCGCCAAAGGATCCTGCAGTCTTCTGGCAATGGATACCGCACTTCGCAGATTAACATCGAACTGAGGGAACTCCTCTGCTGCCAGTTTAGAAGCCGAATATACCGATGCTCCTGCTTCGCTTACGATCATATAGCTGACTCCGGGGCATTCCTTCAGCATTTCTGCTGTCATCTGCTCGGTCTCTCTGGATGCTGTTCCGTTTCCGATCGCAATATGTTCTACCCCATGTTTTTGTATCAGCTGCTTCAGCTTTTTGATTGCATCTTTTTTCTTTTCTTCTCCAATAGTCGGATGAACAACGGCTGTATCTAACACTTTTCCGGTGGCATCTACTACAGCCACCTTACAGCCCATTCGGTAGCCCGGATCCAGTCCCATTGTAACCTTGCCTTTTACCGGAGGCTGCATTAAAAGCGGCTTCAAATTCAGAGCAAAGTTTTTGATTGCTCCCTCGGATGCCTCTTCTGTAAGAGAAGAGCGGATTTCATTTTCCATGGAAGGTGCCAGCAGGCGGTCATAGCCGTCGGCAATCGCCTCCTTCAAAAATGACTCTGTTTTCGAGCCCCTTCGGATCATTCTGCGCTGGATTAAAGCCAGGGCTGCATCCCGATCCACTTTAAGGGATACCTTCAGATAGCCTTCCTTTTCCCCTCTGTTGATTGCCAGCACCTGGTGTCCCTGCAGCTTTGCAAGGCTCTGTCCAAAGCCGTAGTAACCGCTGTAGACCGAATCCTCTTCCCTTGCTGCCTCTGTGCTCACCTCGCCCTTTTTCTGCATTAAGCTGCGCAGATCTTTTCGGATCTCCGGGCTGTCAGAAACACTTTCTGCAATAATGTCGGAAGCGCCGGCCAAGGCCTGCTCCGCATTCTCCACTCCTTTTTCTGCATCTATGAATTTTGCAGCCTCTTTTTCGATATCGGCTGTATTTTGCAGCAGGATCAACTGTGCCAGCGGCTCCAATCCCTTTTCCTTTGCAATGGTAGCTCTGGTACGTCTTTTTGGCTTATAGGGTCTGTAAATATCTTCTACTTCAGCAAGTGTAGCTGCCTTTAAAATTTCTTTTTCCAGCTCCTTTGTAAGCTTTTCCTGTGCTTCAATCGACTTTATGACCTCTTCCTTGCGGGATGCCAGATTGCGGAGGTATTTTAATCTGTCCTCCAGTGTACGCAGACTTGTGTCGTCCATTGCTCCATGCATTTCTTTTCTGTATCTGGCAATAAAAGGAATGGTATTTCCCTCATCTAACAGGGAAATTACATTTTCCACTGCTTTTTCCGGTTTTCCAAGCTCCTGTGCCAGGATTTTTGCGATATCGTCCATTCTTACCTCACTTTTTTCGTTTATTACTCAGTAAAAAAGGCACTACAGAAGGCAGCTTTTCGCTGTCGCTGCAATGCCCGAAAATTTAAAGTTTTGACACTTTGATCACACGTTAAATAAGAACTCGATGATATCGCCATCCTGAACAACGTATTCCTTGCCCTCGGTACGCTGATGTCCCTTGCTCTTTACGGCAGCATAGTCAAAGCCGGCTTCCTCCAGATCTTTGTATCCGATTACCTGTGCCCGGATGAATCCTCTTTCAAAGTCAGAGTGAATTTTTCCGGCTGCCTGCGGAGCCTTTGTTCCTTTTTTGATAGTCCATGCCCTGCATTCCTTTTTGCCGTCTGTCAAAAAGCTGATCAATCCAAGAAGGGAATAGCTTGCAGAGATCAGTCTGTCCAGACCGGATTCGCTAAGACCAAGCTCTTCCATGAAAAGTGCTCTGTCTTCTTCATCCAAATCAGCCAGCTCTTCTTCTGTTCTTGCACAAATCGGGATTACCTCTGCTCCCTCTTTTGCAGCACGTTCCTTTACGATTCCGTAATATTTATTGGAGGTTGCGTCTGCCACTCCTTCATCGTCCATGTTGCAGGCATAAATAATCGGCTTTGCGGACAGAAGACCGATTTCCCTGCGAAGGTTATTCTGCAATTCACTGCTTTCATCAAATGCAAAGGTACGGGCGCTGTTTCCCTCTCCTAAGTGTTTTTCCACTGCCTGCAGAAATTCCAGTTCCTCTGCTGCTGCCTTATTTCCGCTCTTTGCGGTTTTTATTACTTTCGAGATACGATTCTGGATGATCTCCAGATCTGCCAAAATAAGCTCTGTATCGATGGTTTCCATATCGCCTTCCGGATCTACCGGTACTGCTTTCGTTGCATCCTCTACGACATGGGTAATGTTGTCGTCGTCAAAGCAGCGTACCACATGAACAATTGCATCGCATTCACGAATATGACCTAAAAATTTATTTCCAAGTCCTGCTCCCTGGCTTGCTCCCTTTACCAGTCCTGCAATATCTACGAACTCGATTACTGCCGGAGTTCTCTTATCCGGGTTCCATACCTCACACAGCTTGTCGAGTCTTGCATCCGGAACCGGAACAACACCGGAATTCGGCTCAATGGTACAGAATGGATAATTTGCTGCCTGTGCATTCTTTGTAGAAGTAATGGCATTAAAAAGTGTACTCTTTCCTACATTCGGAAGTCCTACGATACCAAGTTTCATGATCTTTATCTCCTTAATCTATGATGCTTATTCAGATTATTTCATTCATCTCTGCGAATTCTTTTCAGAATAACTTTTCTTGCATACTTTGATACAAAAAAAGCCCATCGCAAGCTTTTATTTTAGCAGATAGGCTCTTTTCTCTCAAGTATTTTTTCGGAATCGTATCTTCTTTATACTTCTTCCTCATAGTGAAATTCTTCACTTTCATCCATCTGTTCCGGACCCTTATGATCCAGGATTTCTCGTGTTGAAACTCTCTTTCTCTGTCTTTCCTCTTCCACCAGATCGGATATTTTTCCCATGACAGCGCGGGCATTTTTTATATTCTTCAATTCGAAGTCGCCCAGAGAAGAATCCGTTGAGCAGATCTGAATGGATGCCATGCCAAAAATCCTCTGAAGAAATGAAGCTGTCAACCCGATATCACGAATCCGGTAAAGACGAACTTCGTCCTCACGGATATTCAGCATCCCGCTCTTTATAAAGAGACGGTCTTCACTGAGACTGTATATGGTAAAAGTCCACGGAAGTCCGCACCAGATTCTCTTGCGGGCACGCCAGATAATGTTAATCTCTTTTTCTTCCAGTTTAATTTCTTTCCCAGCCATATTTGACCTCCCTTTTTTCAAAAAAGCCTACTGCAGTTTTTTATTCTAGCAGATAGACTTTTTTCTCTCAAGCGCTTTCTTCGCCTTATTTTCTCTTTTCTGTGCTTTTCAAAAAAAGTCATTTTCGGTCAAACTACGTGAAATAAATATTTTTAGACAGTAAAAAAGCTGACCCGGCACAGTCAGCTCTTTTAATAGAAAGGGGTTCGGTCATTTGACCGATTATGAAAAAGAAATTAATTGTTTCACGCTCTTAATGATAGCGGCTATATATGTCCAATAAATGTATAAATTAAGAACAAATTGTGAACGATTGCATTCTTTTGGTTCTTTATGAAGACTTTTTCTGACTGAGTCTGCTCGTTTTTGCCATTTTTGTTTTATTTAAATAATTTTTTTATTTTTTTTTATTTTTTCTCTTGACAGAATCCACTTTATCCTTTATCATATGACTTGCTGTTGAGCAATGCAGGTGTAGTTCAGTGGTAGAACACCAGCCTTCCAAGCTGGATATGTGGGTTCGATTCCCATCACCTGCTTT
>CAVFRH010000064.1:0-11487 GCA_963624695.1 bacterium | reverse complement strand
TATTAACTATTTTTCCTCTTCGTTACATATTTGTTCTGCCTCAATATCCTCGGTAATACCAACCTCGCAAAAAGCCCGGAAATACGCCACTTTTCAGCCTTTATTTATCTTTCCTTGACATCAGGACTACCGTCTCGACATGCACCGTATTTGGGAACATATCCACCGGCTGCACCTTTTCAAGCTTAAATCCATTTTCACACAGGAATTTTACATCCCTTGCAAGCGTTGCCGGGTTACAGCTTACATACACGAGCTTTTTCGGTGTAATGTCGCAGATGGTTGAAAGTGCTACTTCGTCACAGCCCTTTCTGGGCGGATCCACTATTACAACATCAGCCTTTTTCATGCCTTTTTTATATAATTGCGGCAGGATTTCTTCTGCCTTTCCGGCATAAAATTCAGCATTTTCAATACCATTTAGTTTTTGATTTACCTTTGCATCTTCGATTGCCTCAGGGATTATTTCGATGCCAATCAATTTTGCAGCATTTTTTGCGGCATAAAGTCCGATTGTACCGATTCCGCAATACAGGTCCAAAACCGTTTCATTACCGGATAAATTTGCAAATTCCGCAACCTTATCATAAAGCTTCTTTGTTTGAGCCGGGTTTATCTGATAAAAGGACATCGGTGATATTTGAAAGTTCACCTCTCCGATCCTATCCTCAATATACAAATCACCTGCAATGAGCTTCATTTTGTCACCCATGATTACATTATTTTTCTTCCTGTTAATAGAGATAGAAATGGATCGGATCATGTCGTATTTTGCCATAGCCTTCAAAAAGGAATCTTTTTTCGGAAGACCATCTGCATTTATCACCAGGCAAAGAGAAAGCTGCTTTGTTGTAAATGCCTGTCTTATAAAGATGTGTCTGACCACACCCCTTCCATTTGATTCATTATAAGGACTTACACACTCCTCATTCATCCATTTTATAATGTCTCTTACAATATTGCTAAAAATTTCCGGTGTTAAAAGGCAGTCGTCGCATGCAATGATCTCATGCGAACGTTCTGCAAAAAAACCACATACAGCATTTCCGTTTTTATCGATGCCCACAGGATATTGCGCCTTATTTCGGTATCTATAGATTTCATCTGATTTCAGGATTGGGAGCATATTTAATGTTGTGCAGCCACCGATTTTCTTCAGGCAATCTTCCACATTTTTCTGCTTTAAAATAAGCTGCGCGTCATAAGTCATCATCTGCAGCTGACAGCCCCCGCAGCGTTTATAAATTGTACAATCCGGATCTTTTCTATCAGCTGATGGTTCTGTCAGTTCAAGGATTCTTCCGTATGCATATGTTTTTTTTTCCTTTGTGATTATAATCTTTGCAACGTCTCCCTTTACAGCATGACGCACAAAAATGGGAAAGCCTTCCACTTTCCCGATTCCTTGTCCAAGATTATCCTGGTCTGTTATTTTTATTGTAAGTGTGTCGTTTTTATTAAACATTTCCTTCCGTAGTCTTTCTAATGTTTGATTCTAATAATCGATTGTATCCAAGCCACTCACTTTTTGTGCTGTTATCCTCTAAAAGTTCCCGAACCGTTTCCATTCGTGCATCTGTAAGATCCGCAAGACTAAGTGCCAATGCCTCTGCAAGAGCCGGCTTTTTCGGAGATCCGTATTCCAGCTCACCATGATGTGCAAGTATACAATGCTCCAGTTCGCTGGCCAATACATGCGGAAAACCGTCTATTTTCTGAATTGCATCATGAATCATCTGATAACCGATAATAATATGTCCAATGAGCTGTCCGTCATCGGTATAGTCATTCTGCGGAAAGCGGGAAAGCTCCTTCACTTTTCCAATGTCATGAAATAATGCTGCTGTCAGCAACAGGTCATGATTCAGCATAGGATATGCTTTTGCATAAAAAGAGCAAAGCCTTGCCACTCCGAGGGTGTGCTCCAAAAGTCCGCCTACAAAGCCATGATGTACCGTTTTTGCTGCGGAGCTTGACTTTAAAGCTGCAATGAATTCTTCATTTTCAACAAAAAACATATCTACCAGTTTGCGAAGATATGGGTTCTTTATAGAGGAAATGTAGGAATTCAGTGCTTTAAACATATCGTCAATTGAATAGCGACTGCATGGCATATAATCCTCTGTTTTATATTCCCCCTCCTGCGCAAGTCGTGCACGGCGAATAGACAACTGCAAAGAGCCTGCGAAAAGACTTACGTCTCCCACGATCTCTATGTAATCGTTTGTCTCAAATTCTGCAATGGCTGCATTATTTGGATCCCAAATTTTCGCATCGATTACACCCGTTTTATCTTGCAGGATAACATTGTCATACTGCTTTCCATTTTTTGTCATTGCAGAATTTCTGGATTTGCAAAAATAAATGCCGGATACTTTCATTCCCTCTTCAAATTCTTTTATAAACTTCATTAAATTTCTCCCAATTCTATATTAAATTCTATTTCTTTATATCCTTCGGACCCTTTACGCATTGCACGGATAACTACCTTATCTCCCGGGGAATACTGTCTTAAAGCAACACTATATCCATTCATATTTCCAATGTTTGTATCATCTATGCCAACGATTACATCATTTTCCATAAGTCCTGCCAGCATAGCAGGGGAATCTTCTTTCACTCCTGTTATTAAAACTCCGCTGGGCAGACCGATTCTTTCCGCTGTCTGGGTACTTACATTTACTCCTTTGATTCCGACAAATGGTCTGACCTCATTATTCGACAACTTTTCGATTACATTTTTTATCTGCGAAACAGAATAAGCATTTATGGTGCCTGCACTTACATCATTCCCTCCGGAAATAATAATGCCTATCACCTTGCCATCCAGATTAAGGATGATTCCGTTTCCTTCCTGACTTCCGGAAATATTTGTAGTAAATACCGTATATTCTGCATCATAAACTGATATGGTATTGGATACAGATGTTATCATTCCGTAAGAAATGTAATCCGAATACCCAAGTGGACTTCCCAGTGCAATGACCGGATCTCCTTTCAGCACCTCCAGTGAATTTCCAAGCTGTGCAACCTCAATCTTTTCTTTCGTTGTTTCTGGAATATTTCCCAAATCCACCCTTATTACGGCAAGTCCGGTATTTATATCATTTCTCTGAAAACTGCCATCTGCCAGGTATCCGTCTGTAAATTCCACTTGAATTTTCTCAACATTCTCCAAAATGGAATATTCGGTAACGATAAAAAGAGAACTGTCATTTTTACCAACAATAAAGCCGGACAGCTTTTGCTGGCTTTCATATGTCTGATTAAAATAGTCCTTCTGACTTGTTATTCCCGTTACAGTTACAATCGAATGCTGCGCACTTTCAGCCACTTCTTTAATGTCTGAATTCAATTTTTTATAGTCATCAATTGTATAAACATACTCTGCATCATCTGCAGTTTCCTCATGCACTGACTCTTGTGATGTTTCTGCTGTCTCACTGACAGAAGCCACATCTGTGTCTGCCGAGGATGTGTCCTGAGTGCTTTCGTCATCCGGAATGCTTATTTTGGAATTTTCAGTGCTGTCTGCACCGGCAAGATCCTTTGCGAACGGAAGTGTGAAAGCAAAAACGAAGGCTCCTACTGCTGCCGCAATTGCTACAATCAATACTGTAGGAATCAGCCGTTTAAAAAAATCCTTTTTTATGTCTTTTTCTTTTACAATCTCTTTTATAAAATCAGGATTCCTGTTTTCTTCAAAGTCACCTTTGTGTTCCATATCCGAACCCTCCAAAAAATACAACATTATTTTACCAAAAAAATATGAACATTTTATGAATAAGCATCTTTCCTATGCAGCAAATTTAAGGTATTATGTGTTATAAGACTTTAAATAATATAGGAATAGGAACAATATATTTTGAATGAAAAACCTTTAAAAATACTAGAATTTGATAAAATTATCACTATGCTTAGCTCTCATGCAGATTCTGCCATGGGAAAAAAGCTGTGTCATGAGATACATCCATCTGCCGATATAAACGAAATTGAAACTCTGCAGACGGAAACCGCAGCTGCACTTTCCAGACTTTTGAAAAAAGGAAATGTTTCCTTCGCGAATGCTGTAGATTTAACGCTTTCCTTAAAAAGGCTGGAGCTTGGAAGCAGCTTTCATACCGATGAACTTTTAAGTGTTGCATCCCTTCTGGAAAATACCTCTGCAGTAAAAAAATATGGTGCAAGAGATCGAAACCATGTGGAAGATGACTGCCTGGATGCCATCTTTGATGCATTACTTCCTTGCGAACGTCTTTCTGCCGATATTCGCCAATGCATTATTTCGCCGGAAGAAATCAGCGACAATGCTTCACCGGCTCTCTATAAAATTCGCCGTTCGATTAAAAATAATGAAGAGCGGATTCATTCCCAGCTTAGCGGCATGATCAATGGTTCTCTTCGCAGCTATCTTCAGGACTCAGTTATCACGATGCGAAACGGACGATACTGCATCCCGGTAAAAGCAGAATACCGTTCCCAGGTTCAGGGCATGATCCACGACCAATCCTCCTCCGGTTCAACCTTCTTTGTAGAACCCATGAGCATAGTAAAACTGAACAATGATATCCGACAGCTGGAAGCAGAGGAAGCAAAGGAAATCGAACGCATTCTTGCGGAACTGAGCAAAGAAGTATTCGAAAATACAGAAGCAATTCAAACAGATATGCAGCTTCTAATAAAGCTTGATTTCATTTTTGCAAGAGCAGCTCTCGCTCTTGAAATGGATGCTGTAAAACCGATTTTCAATCAGGACGGTTACGTCGAATTAAAAAATGCACGCCATCCCCTGATTGACAAGAAAAAAATTGTACCAATTAATATCTGGCTTGGAAAGGATTTTGATCTTTTGATCATCACCGGTCCAAACACGGGCGGAAAAACAGTTGCATTGAAAACCCTGGGGCTCCTTACCATCATGGGACAATCCGGCTTGCATATTCCGGCTCTTTCCCAATCCCAGCTTACTGTTTTTACAAAAATCTTTGCCGATATCGGAGATGAGCAAAGCATTGAACAGTCTCTTAGTACCTTTTCTTCTCATATGCGAAATGTAATCACGACTCTGCGCTACGCGGACGAACATTCTCTGGTACTGTTCGATGAGCTTTGTGCCGGAACGGATCCGGTAGAGGGTGCTGCCCTTGCTACTTCCATTCTTTCCCATCTCCACGAACGAGGGATACGTACACTTGCAACAACCCATTACAGTGAACTGAAGCTTTTTGCCCTTTCTACACCTGGTGTGGAAAATGCCAGCTGTGAATTTGATGTTGCTTCGCTGCAGCCTACCTACCGTCTTTTGATCGGAGTTCCCGGAAAGAGTAATGCCTTCGCAATTTCCAAAAAGCTTGGACTACCCTCTTTCATCATAAAGAATGCACAGAAAAATATTGGAGAAAGAGATGAATCCTTTGAAGATGTTGTCTCAAAGCTCGAGCAAAGCCGCATTCAATTAGAAAAAGAACAGGCTGAAATCAAACGATTGAAAACAGAGGCTGAACATATTCGCAATAGTCTCGAAAATCGCGAAAAAGAACTTATAAACAAGAAAAGCGAGAAACTGCAAAAAGCAAACGAAGATGCTTATCAGGTGTTAAAAGAAGCAAAGGACTATGCAGACTCCATTATGCGTCTTTTCCAAAAATCGGCAAACAGCAATTCACAGGTAAAAGAACTGGAAAAGAAAAGAACTGAGCTTCGTACAAAAATGAATTCTGCCGCGAAGGGCATGAGCATTCAGCCGGAAAAGAAAAAAAATAAAGAGCTGAAACCGGGGGATGTAAAAATCGGAGACAGCGTAAGAGTTCTCAGCCTGAATCTGAATGGAACGATTACCACTCGCCCAGACAGTAAGGGAAATGTCATTGTCCAGATGGGAATTTTAAAATCAAAGCTTCCCCTTTCAGATCTGGTTCTTACCGATGAAGCGGTACAGACTTCTTCCAGATCCTTTTCTTCCGGAGGAAGCGGAAAAATCAAATTTTCAAAATCCATGTCTATTTCTCCTGAAATTAATCTCTTAGGAAAAACAGTTGATGAAGCCGTTGCAGAATTAGACAAATATCTGGATGATGCCTATATTTCTCATTTATCTGAAGTAAGGGTTGTTCATGGAAAAGGAACCGGAGCTTTGCGAAAGGGCATTCATTCTTATCTGAAGAGCCTTTCGATTGTAAAAGAATATCATCTGGCCGCTTTCGGAGAAGGCGACGCCGGTGTTACTATTGTAAAATTCAGAAATACCTGATGAGGAGAAAAAATGCTGACAAAACAGAAAATTTTAATCGTAGATGACGATAATAATATTGCAGATCTTATCGCGCTTTATCTGACCAAGGAGTTTTTCGACTGTAAAATCGTAAACGACGGTGAAGCAGCCCTGTCTGCCTTTCAGTCCTATTCACCGGATCTGATTCTTCTTGATCTTATGCTTCCCGGAATAGACGGCTACCAGGTTTGCCGTACAATCCGTCAAACCTCAAATACGCCTATCATTATGCTCTCTGCAAAAGGAGAAATTTTTGATAAAGTACTTGGGCTGGAGCTTGGTGCCGACGATTATATCATTAAACCATTTGATTCCAAAGAGCTGGTTGCCAGAATAAAAGCGGTGCTTCGCCGTTTTACACAGACCCCACCTGCTCAGCAGCCAAGCACAGATCTTGGCAAACACGTGGAATATCCCGATCTCTTGATCAGTCTGAGTAATTATTCTGTAAGCTATAAGGGGCAGCCTTTAGATATGCCTCCAAAGGAATTGGAGCTTCTGTATTTTTTGGCTTCCTCTCCAAACCAGGTTTTTACAAGAGAACAGCTTCTTGACCATATCTGGGGATACGAATACATCGGTGACACACGTACGGTTGATGTGCATATAAAAAGACTTCGTGAAAAGCTGAAGGATAATCCACACTGGTCGATCAGCACTGTTTGGGGAATCGGTTACAAATTCGAGGTTAAAAACGGATGAAACGAAAACTTTCCTTTAAGTTTCTCTTTGTATACATTGCCGTGGCTGTTTCTGCATTTTTGATCATTTCCCTCCTTGGAAGTTATCTGGTCAGCAATGTACTTATGGAAAATACCAGCAAATCCCTGTACTCCACTGCCCAGCAGATTGCTTCCAGCTACAGCGGTTCCGGTGGGCTTGATTCCAAATCAGTGTATGACAATCTCTGTACAACTGCCAAATATACCCAGACCAGCATCCTGGTTTTAGACGCTCAGGGAAAGATCTATGTAAATACAGATCTCAGTTATGCTGACAACAAGCAGGAAAGCATTGAAAATTTCGATCCGCTTGATCTTGGAACCGGCTACTACAGTACCGGAAATTTTTTTGGGATGTATGATGATGATACTATTTCCGTTATGGTTCCCATTACGTCAAACATGCGAACCCGTGGTTATGTATCCGTTCATGTCCCGGTAAGCCAGGTATACGCAGAACGGGAAAGTATCCTTTCTGTAATCCATACCATCACCGGATTTATTTTCCTTTTGACCCTTCTTGTGTATGTTTTAATGCATTTTTGGATATATGCTCCATTAAAGAGTATCGCAAAGGGCGCAAGACAGTTAGCAGCGGGAGATCTTACCAGCACCATCGATGTCCGCTCTTCGGATGAACTTGGAGAATTAGCAGAAACCCTGAACTATATGGGAAGTGAGCTTAGTAAGAGTTCTGAATACCAACGCAAATTTATTTCCAATGTATCCCACGATTTCCGCTCTCCCTTAACCTCTATTAAGGGATATGTAGAAGCAATCCGCGATGGTGTTATCCCACCGGAATTACAGGGGAAATATTTAGATGTTGTTGTTTCTGAAACTGAGCGTCTGAATAAACTGACCAAGGAGCTTCTTTCCCTGGACAGCATTGACAATCGTGTCCGGAAAATGAACTATTCCCGCTTCAATATAAACAAGCTGATTCGTGATACAGTTTTGACCTTTGAAGGAATCTGCGGACAAAAAGGCATTAAGTTTACCTTGCTTTTAGAAGCGGATCCTCTGCATGTATTTGCCGACTACAGCAAAATCCAACAGGTTATGTATAACCTGATTGACAATGCGATTAAGTTCAGCAATCCAAATTCAGAAATCAATATTGAAACAAGCATAAAAAAAGAAAAAGCCTACATATCCGTGAAAGATCACGGTGTAGGCATTTCCAATAAAGATCTGAATAAAATCTGGCAGCGTTTTTACAAAACCGACTCTTCCAGAGGAAAAGATCGAACTGGCACCGGACTTGGTCTGTCCATTGTGCGCGATATTATAGAAGCACATGAACAGAAAATTACAGCAGTCAGTACGGAAGGTGTCGGAACGGACTTTACCTTTACTTTGGATACTGCCGAATATGAATCCGATCTTCAAAAATTAAACTCAAACAGTGAGAGCTGATCCGATTCCGGCAAATCTCCAAGAATACCGGTTTGAACCAGATATTCAATAATGGTTTTGCTGACTTTTGTACGATTTCGGAAGTCATCCTGGGAAATAAATTTTCCTTCTGCAGCGGCGGCAACAACTGCGTCTGCTGCTTTATCACCCAATCCTTCAATAGAATCTAGAGACGGCATTAATTTGCCGTCTTTTATTTTGAATCTATGTGCATCTGCTTCATAGATATCTACCGGTGCAAAATCAAATCCTCTTGCATACATTTCCCTCACGATTTTCATATCCTTCAGCGTGTCCTGTTCTTTTTTTGATAGTTCATTGATACGCTTTGTGTAATCTTCCATATGCTGCAAAAGTCTTGCCTGTCCCCTGCACATAAGATCGTAACTGAAGGCAGAAGCTCGAATGGAAAAGTAAGCTGCATAATAGGCCAGTGGATAATAGATTTTATACCATGCAATACGATATGCCATCATAACATAGGCTGCAGCATGCGCCTTCGGAAACATGTATTTAATTTTTTTACAGGACCAGATATACCATTCCGGAACATCATGCTCCCGCATTGCTTCTTCCCATTCCGGCTTCAGTCCTTTTCCCTTTCGAACACTTTCCATTATCGTAAAGGACTGTTCACTTTCCAGTCCCTTTCCAATCAGGTAGATCATAATGTCATCTCTTGTACAGATTGCCGTAGAGATTGTGGCATTACCATCTGCAATCAGAGTCTTGGCATTTCCAATCCACACATCCGTTCCGTGTGACAAACCGGAAATTCGAATCAGATCTGAAAAAGAGGATGGCTGTGTATCCAGAAGCATCTGAATAACAAACTCTGTTCCAAACTCCGGAACACCCAGACATCCAAGCGGGCATCCGCCAATGTCTTCTGCCTTAATGCCAAGGGCCTGCGTCGATTTAAAGAGGCTTAAAACCTGCGGCTCATCCAAAGGAACATCTTTTGCATTTGTTCCTGTTATATCCTCCAGCATACGAATCATGGTGGGATCATCGTGTCCAAGTATGTCCAGCTTCAAAAGGTTTGAATCGATGGAATGATAATCAAAGTGCGTTGTTATAATGTCACTGTTAATATCATTTGCCGGATGCTGAACCGGAGTAAAGGAATTGATGTCCTCTCCATGCGGAAGGACAATGATTCCTCCCGGATGCTGTCCGGTGGTTCGACGAATTCCGGTACATCCGCCTACAATTCGTTCTATTTCGCAATTTCGCTTATGTACGCCTCTTTCTTCATAATATTTTTTTACATAACCGAATGCAGTCTTGTCTGCCAGGGTACCAATTGTTCCTGCTTTAAAGGTCTGACCTTCTCCAAAGATTACCTCTGTATATTTGTGAGCCTTACTTTGATATTCACCGGAAAAATTCAGGTCAATATCCGGCTCTTTATTTCCCTTAAAACCTAAAAATGTCTCAAATGGTATATCAAATCCCATTTTTTGAAGTGGTTTTCCGCAAACTGGGCAAGTTCTGTCCGGCATGTCGCATCCGCATCGACCACTATAGGCTTTTACCTCTTCCGAATCGAAATCCACAAAGTGACAATTACTGCAAAGGTAATGTGCACTTAACGGATTTACCTCTGTAATTCCGGCCATAGTAGCTACAAAGGAGGAACCTACTGATCCTCGTGAACCAACCAGATAACCATCTTCATTCGACTTCCAAACCAACTTCTGCGCAATAATGTACATTACGGCATATCCGTTGGAAATAATGGAATTTAATTCCCGTTCCAATCGGTCTGTTACGATTTGAGGAAGGTTTTCTCCATAGATTCTATGTGCTTCGTCATAACAGATTCTTCGAAGCTCTGAATCTGAATCCTCTATAACCGGAGGGAATTTTCCAGCACGGATCGGTGAAATTTTTTCTACCATGTCTGCTATTTTTTGAGGGTTCTGAATAACCACTTCCTCCGCCTTTTCACTGCCAAGGTAGGAAAATTCATCCAGCATTTCATCTGTCGTGTGCAAATACAAGGGTGCCTGCTCATCCGCATCTGAAAAGCCTTGTCCGGCCATAATGATTCTTCTGTAAACCTCATCCTCCGGATCTATAAAATGTACGTCACAGGTTGCTACAACCGGCTTTTTGAATTCTTCGCCCAATGCCACAATTTTCTTGTTAACGGCTATCTGATCCTCTTTTGAATTGATCATTTCCACATCCTGATTTTTTATAAGATGTGCACTGTTTCCCAAAGGCTGTATTTCAAGATAGTCATAGAATTCTACAATAGAAGAAATTTCCTGATCGGATGCTCCACGAATCAGAGCCTGATAAAGCTCTCCCGCATCACAGGCAGACCCGATAATCAGACCTTCATGATATTTTTCAAAAAGTGATTTCGGAACTTTTGGCCGTCTGAGATAGTATTTTAAATGAGACTCCGACACCAAACGATATAGATTTACTCTACCGGTTTCATTCAGCACCAAAACAACTGCATGATTTGATGGAAGGTGTCGTATTGCTTCTTCTGACAACTCGGCTTTTTCATTTAAGTCATCCAGATTCAGAATATCTCTTTCCTTCAGCTTTTCACACAGCTTCAAAAAAATGTGGGCTGTACACTCAGCATCATCTACCGCTCTGTGGTGATTGTTCAAAGCCACGCCCAAATGCTTGGCTACCGTATCCAACTTAAACCGTCCCAATCTTGGAAGGAGATAGCGTGAAAGAGATACCGTATCTAAAACAGTCGCTTTGTACGAAATTCCCTGATTTTGACAGTTTCTTTTTATAAAGGAATAGTCGAAATCAGCATTGTGCGCAACAAGTACAGCTCCTTTACAGAACTCCAGAAATTCTGGCAAGACCTCCTCGATTGTACCTGCACTGACTAGCATGCTGTCATTAATGCCAGTGAGCTGTTCGATTTTTAAAGGAACGGGAATTTCAGGATTTACAAACTTTGAAAATCTGCTTACAATTTTTTGCTTTTCGATTCGGACCGCACCGATCTCGATTATTTTGGAATGATCAGGTGAAAATCCGGTCGTCTCTAAATCAAATACAACAAAAGTATCTTCTAATCCCTGTCCTTTT
>CAVFRH010000063.1:0-7615 GCA_963624695.1 bacterium | reverse complement strand
AAAATTCTGGTCTGAGGTTGAAAAGTATTGTCCGGATTATGAGAAAAGAAGAAACGGCTTGAAAAAATATAGCCTGATATGAAAAATACTGTATATTAAACGGAAAGAAGCCGGTTGATCGAAATGTTCAGCCGGCTTCTTATAGTCTAAAAGAAAAATTACAGCAGCTCCTTCAGCTTTGAAAGAACAGAAGCGTATTCTTTTGAAAGAGCAGGAAAGGCTTTTTTGGCATTTTCAAGGTCTCCGCCTCTTAAATACTCCGTTACCTCGGAAGACTTTTCATAAAGTGTCTGGATGCTGAGATTCGCACATACACCCTTTAAGGTATGGGCAGCACGAAATGCAGTTTCGGTATCCGAATTTTGAAGCGAGTTTTCAAGAAGAGAAAAACTGCTGTCATTTGGAAACTTGCCAAGGAAGCGTTTGACAAGAGAGACACTTCCTCCGAAGCGGTTTATAATGTCGTCGGCACTAGAACCGACTGAAGTGAAAAATTCTTCCAGATTTTCCATAAAATATCCTTTCCGGTTAAAATAATTGGAAGCCTTATTATTTTCTTTCGGTATTTGTATGATGGATCAGGGGCAGGTTCTGTTCTGCTAAAAGCTCATTTGCAATGGACAAAGCATCAGAAGAGAAGTCATATTGCATGCTTTCAGAAGAAAGCGTCAGCTTTTTCAGCTGCGGCGCAATCATCAAAAGACAATCCATTAATACAGGGTTGAAAACACCGCATTCCCCGTTTTGAATCATGGCAAGAGCCTGCTCATGGGTATGAGCCGGTTTGTAGCAGCGCTCACTGGTCAAGGCATCGTAAACATCCGCAACAGAAACCACCTGGGCAGCAATTGGGATCTCGTCTCCCTTCAGTCCGTCCGGGTAACCCTTTCCGTCGTATTTTTCGTGGTGGTGTCGGCAGATGCTGCGGGCAATCTGGATGAATTTATTGTTTTGATCCAGCATCGGATTGCCTAAAATGGCATCGCCTTCTGTAGTATGGGTTTTCATAATAACCCATTCCTCCGGAGTTAATTTTCCGGGTTTGTTTAAAATTGCCTCCGGGATTCGGATTTTTCCGATATCGTGAAGGGAAGCCATGGTTGAGATCATAGAGATATCTGTCTGGCTTAATGGATATTTATCCGTAATACGTACCAGGGCATTTAAAAGCAGGTTCGCAATAACCTGAATGTTTAAGGTATGGGAACCGGATTCCTGATTACGTGTTTCGATAATGTCACTGAAAAGAGTGATCAAAGAGTGGTTGATGGATTCTCTTTCGTAAATCTGGCTTTCCACCAGATTGATCAGACGGGTCTGATTTTCGTGCACGATCAGCGTGTTCTTCACACGGTTCTGAACGATGACGGAATGAAAGGGTCGGCTGATATAATCGGTAATGCCAAGCTGATAGGCTTTCGAAATCAGCTCCGGACTGCTTTCTGCCGAAATAATAATAACCGGAAGATCCTCAATCAAGGCATTTTCATTCATAAAATGCAGAACATCAAAGCCATCCTTGTTTGGCATGTTGATATCCAGCAGGATTAGGTCAATCTGCTCTTTTTTTTCAAGATATTCGATTACCTGTGAGCCGTCACAGGCATAAAGGAAAATGTACTGGTCTCCCAGCATTTCACTTAAAAGTTCCCGATTCAGTTCTGAGTCGTCTGCAATTAAAATTCTGCATTTTACCATGTAATAAAAATTCCCCCAAAATGTTTGATCTGACCTGGGCGTGAACCCGGATGAAATCATAATATTGAAAAAACCACCTTCGGAGCAGTATAGCATTGATTTTTCAAAAGAGCAATTGTTCTGAACGGAATTTTCTGCATTTATTTATTTATTTATTTCGGGCAGATAGCCAAAATAAGCAGTAAAGAGGTCAAAATCTTTGTATAAAGCTTCAATGGGCCGTACTTGAAAAAAGAGTTATAATTTAATATAATTGTAGTCAAAAATAGGTTTTTTTAAAAGCAAAAAGAGTAGTTAAACTAGGGGGTGTTGCAATGGCTTATATGCGACTTGGAGACATATTGATCTCGTCAGGTGCGATAACCCAAGAGCAGCTCGACGAAGCCCTGCAGCTTCAAAAGCAGACCGGGCAGCGTCTGGGCGACGTTTTAATCAGTAACCATATTATTACAGAACAGCAGCTGATCAATGTGCTTCAGCTGCAGCTTGGAGTAGATTTTATCGATCTTTCCACAGTCTTTATACCGGTGGAACTGGCAAAGTACGTTCCGAGGGCAATCGCAAGAAAGTACTGTGCGGTTCCGGTAAAGCTTTACAAGGAAAATCTTTATATTGCCATAAGCGATCCGCTGAATTTCCTGGCCCAGGAGGAAATCAAATCAGCCAGTCGGAAAAATGTGATTCCGATGATCGCAACAAAAGGCGCCTTTACGGAAATGAAGGAGTTGCAAGGGCAATCGAGGAAATGAAGCAGGAGGCAGGAAGCTCTGCAAGCGAGATCGAACCGGCAAAACGGACGGTGCTGACCGAAAACCAGGATGCAGCGCCTACCATCCGCTTTGTAAATTCTGTCATCGAAAGAGCGGTAACAGAACACGCCAGCGATATTCACTTAGAACCACAGGAAAATGAAATGCTGGTCCGTATGCGTATCGATGGTGTACTTCGCAGAATCTTAACCGTTCCCACCAACTTGCAAAGCACAGTTATCTCCCGTCTTAAGGTTATGGGCGGCATGAACATTTCCGAACGCCGCATTCCTCAGGACGGACGTGCTATGGTAAATGTAAAAAAACACGAAATCGATCTGCGTATTTCATCCATGCCCACAATTTACGGCGAAAAAATCGTATTGAGACTTCTGGACAAATCCCAGCAGAACATTACAAGCGAGGGCCTGGGACTTGTGGGTGAAGATCTTTTAAAATATCAAAATCTTCTGAAAAACAACAGCGGTGTTATTTTGATCGTTGGTCCGACCGGATCCGGTAAATCTACAACCATGTGTGCCATGCTGACAGAGCTGAGCAACGAAGAAACAAATATCATGACCCTCGAGGACCCGGTGGAGTACAACATTCCAGGAGTCAATCAATGTCAGATCAATGAAAAAACCGGCATGACCTTTGCAAGCGGACTGAGAGCCATCTTGAGGCAGGATCCGGACATCATCTCTGTAGGTGAGATTCGTGACGGAGAAACCGGAACCATAGCAATTCGTTCTGCGATTACCGGACATTTGGTTCTGTCAACCCTTCATACAAACGATTCGGTTTCTGCAATCGACCGTTTAAGCGACATCGGTATCGAACCCTACATGATATCCAGTGCATTGCGAGGCGTTGTATCCCAGAGACTGGTTCGAAAAATCTGTCCCCATTGCAAAAAAGCTTACAGCCCGGATGAAGAGGAGCGAAAGCTGCTTGGAGTGGAGAGCAATGTAAAGGTAAGCTTTTACAAAGGAGAAGGTTGTGCAGAATGTCATCACACCGGCTACAGCGGACGAACCGGCGTGTTTGAAATTTTGACCATCAACAAAAAGCTTCGCAGTCTCATTAGCAGTGGAGCAGGTTACGACCAGCTCTTTGCCGCAGCAAAAGAAACAGATTTCGTTACCCTGAAAGAAAGCTGCCGCAGGCTGGTGGAAAAGGGAATCATCTCTGTAGAAGAAGCAGCCAGAACCATTAATTCTTCTGTGGAGTAAGGCGGAAAACAGCTTAAAGAATTTTTTCTAGAACAGGACAAAGGCAGACATGATTGACTTAGAGGAAATAATAGATACGGCCCATCAGGCAAATGCATCCGACATTCACATTGTATGTGGTTTGCCGATCAAATGCCGTATAGACGGAAAAATCACATCCCTTACCTCAGAGCCCCTTTCAAATGCAGAGTGCGAAGCATATGCAAGAGCCCTGGCAGGGGAACGCTACGAAAACATGAGGGAAATCGGAGAGCTGGATTTGGCAAGAACCTTTGCCTGCGGGATCCGAACCCGTGTAAATATCTTTCGTCAGAAGGGGACGGTGTCGGCAGCCATTCGTATTTTGGCAGACCACATTCCGGAGCTGGAGGAGCTGGGACTTCCACCGGTGATCTCTGATTTTTCAGAGTATCAAAGCGGAATCGTATTGGTAACAGGAGAAACCGGATCCGGTAAATCCACAACCCTTGCGGCCCTTCTAAACCGCATCAACCGCACGAGGCAGGGTCACATCATCACATTGGAAGACCCAATCGAATACGTCTATACACCCAGCAAGTGTATTATCAATCAAAGAGAGATCGGACGGGACACCAGAAGCTATGCAGATGGTCTTCGTTCCATATTAAGAGAAGATCCGGATGTCATCCTCATTGGAGAGATGCGAGACCTTTCCACCATCGAAACAGCCCTGACGGCAGCCGAAACAGGACACTTGGTCTTTGCAACCCTGCACACCAATTCAGCAGCGGATTCCATAGACCGAATGATCGGTGTTTTCCCGGAGGGACAGCAAAGACAGATCCGGCTTCAGGTTTCCACGACCTTAAGGGCAGTAGTTTTCCAGCAGCTTTTGCCATGCAAGAGCGGAAAGGGGCGAATCGCAGCCTGTGAAATCATGATGGTAAACAGTGCAATCCGCAATCTGATCCGGGAAGGAAAGACCCCGCAGATAGACA
Source organism: bacterium (assembly GCA_963624695.1). GTDB lineage: Bacteria > Bacillota > Clostridia > Lachnospirales > Lachnospiraceae > Alectryocaccobium. Next base: position 2,974 of record CAVFRH010000063.1, on the reverse strand, counting down.
GTTACATTACCATGAACGCCCAGGAAGGCAGCATCAACATGGACAGCTGTCTCCAAAATCTGGTGAAGCAGGAGCTGATCTCAAAGGAAACAGCCCTGGCACATTGCCGCAATCAGGAAATTTTTGAAAAAAACAAGTATCGTTTTTGACATCCGGAGGTGAGATGCATTGAATACCTACAAATATAGAGGACTCACAGAAGACGGGACAAAGGTTTCCGGTGTCATTCAGGCATACGATGAATTCGAAGCGGTCTCCCAGGTAAGAGATACCTGTTCCATTGTTACAAAAATCGAAGAGGTCGCAGAGTCCAAGAAACACAGTGTTTCCAAAAAACTAAAAATCAAAGAAAAGGAGCTGTCCATTATCTGCTCCCAGTTTTCCATTATATTGAATTCCGGCCTTTCCATTGACCACTGCGTAAAGATGGTAGCGGCTCAGGCCAAAAGCAAAGAAGTAAGGAAGATGCTGGAAAAGGTTTCTGAGGATGTTTCCGGAGGCTACTCTCTGGCACAGAGCTTCAAAAACAACTGTCCAAGCCTTCCGGTAACCTTCATCGAAACCGTCCGGGCAGGAGAACAGTCCGGTACCTTAGAGCTTTGTTTTGACCGTCTTCATGACTACTACGACAAAAGCTCAAAGACCAAGGCAAAGATCATCAGTACATTGACCTATCCGTCAATTGTGGTAGTTGTGGCCATTATCGTTTTTATGATCATTATGGTCGTTGCAGTGCCGCTCTTTACCAAAACCTTTCAGGAGCTTGGGACAGAGCTGCCGGCGGTGACAAAGGCGCTGATTGGCTTTTCCGATTTCATTACCGGCTATTGGTGGACCATCCTTGGAGCAGTCCTTCTTTTCGTTTTTCTGATGCTGGCAATGAAGCAGACCGAAAACGGAAGATTAAAGCAGGCAGAGTGGAAGATTTTCCGTTCCCCCCTTCGATACATACATGGCATGAATGCTGCAGCTCAGTTTTCTTCTACCATGGCTACCATGCTTACAGCGGGACTTCCCATTGTAAGGGCACTGGAGGTGACATCCAACGTCATTTCAAATTATGCAGTAGGGCGGGCCATCCGCAGTGTTCGCCAGGGCGTAGAGCAGGGACGAAGCATGGCAGAGTGCATGAGCCAGAACAAGTGCTTTCCTAAAATGCTTTCAGAAATGTCCGGCGTTGGAGAACGCTCCGGAAACCTGGAGCAGACCCTAACCGTCATCAGTGACTACTTCAACAATGAAGTTTCCATTACAACAGAACGACTGCTTTCTATATTAGAGCCAGTCATAACCATAGCACTTGCGGTGATCACGGTGGTACTGCTCCTGGCAGTATATTTGCCAATGTTCACCATGTACTCTTCCATGTAAATAAAGCAGAGTACAAAAATATTTCGTTACCTTCGCTCAAGCAGCAACCCATTTGAGCGTGGTATATAGATTAAATAAAATAAAGGAGAAATCATTATGATCTCAAAGAAAAATAAAAAAGGTTTTACTTTGATGGAAATGCTGATTGTAGTTGCAATCATCGTTATCCTTATTGCTATCATGATCCCAACCTTCAATGGACAGCTTGAGAAAACACGTGAAGCAGCAGACGCAGCAAATATCCGTGCAGCATATGCTGAAGTAATGGTTAATTATTTAAGCGATGATACTTCTGCTGAGTTATCTAAAGAGGTAAATCTTCAGCAGACAGCTGATGGATGGGCAACAACTGACCTTGAAACAAACCTTACAGAGCTTGCAAAGGGCAGCGGTGGTTCTGTTACTGGAACACCGAAAGGAAATGGAACATGTACTGTTAGCATAGATGCTAATACAGGTGCAGTTACAATTGCCTTCCCATAAGGTGTTTTTGAAAGAACATTTTGAATTAGGTTAAAAACATAACTGACAGCAGAGGACGGGGGGGTTGCAGCCTCTGCTGCGTTAAACGCAGAACAATGAATACTCTGGAAGAGCGGTTTCTGGAAGAGTATTCAGTGAATGTACACAGCGATGACATCTTGTTTATAAAATAAAGGAAAAATTAGAAATGCTGCATTTATCCATAGGATTCGATATTTATATAGGTCTTCTCGCCTTCATCTTTGGCGCCTGCATGGGAAGCTTCTTAAACTGCATGGCCTGGCGCATTGTAAATGGCGAATCCATCACAAAGGGGCGCTCTCACTGCGATGTCTGTGGCCATACCCTTTCTGCAAGAGACCTCTTTCCAATCCTTTCCTTTCTTTGGAACCGTGGAAAATGCCGCTATTGCGGAGCAAAGCTTTCGGCAGGACATCTGACAGCAGAAATTGCCTCCGGACTAACCTTCCTTCTTTTAATCTTTCAATATGATATTTCGCTTCAAGCCCTTGAATGGCTGCTTCTGGCATGCGTGCTGCTGGCAGCTTCCTTCGCGGATTTGAAAGGATATATCATTCCCGATCGCTTCATTGTGGCGGGCATCGTGTTTCGAATCCCCTTTTTCTTTCTTCTTCCAAATGGAAAGGAAAGTTTAGTGGATGCCTTGCTTGGCGGCTTTTTGGTTGGCGGCGGACTTTTGGCAGTGGTTCTTTTGTATGAAAAAATGCGAAAGGTGGAAGCCATGGGCGGCGGCGATCTAAAGCTTTTATTTGTGACAGGGCTTTATTTCGGCTGGGCAAAAAATCTGCTTTGTCTCTTTTTTGCCTGCGTCATTGGCATTCTTTTTGGGCTTGTTACCTTAAAGAAAAAGGAAAATGAGGACAATGTGCAAATGATCCCCTGGGGACCTTCGATTTGTGCAGCGGCTATTGTTACCACGTTGATTGGGGAGAGCCTGATTCAGGCTTACCTGCAATTGTTTTAATATATGAAAGAAAGAGAGTTTTAGTGCTATGGGCGAGAAAGTGATCGCATTCGATATCGGCGAATCTCAGCTTAAACTTGTCTGGTACAGCAAAAAAACCAGAAAAAAAGCAGTCTGTGCTGCATTACCGGAAAA
>CAVFRH010000062.1:0-25832 GCA_963624695.1 bacterium | reverse complement strand
GGATCTGGAATACAAAGAATATGAGCCTCTCTTTGCATGTGCGGGAGAAGAAGCTGCAAAGCAGAAAAAGAAGGGATTTTACGTTCTTTGCGATGGATACGTAACCATGAGCGATGGTACCGGTATTGTACATATTGCACCTGCTTTTGGTGAGGACGATAACCGTGTCTGCAGCAAATACGATATGCCATTCCTTCAGTTTGTAGATGGAAAAGGTGAACTGACAGAGCAGACTCCGTATAAGGGAGTATTTGTAAAGAAAGCAGATCCGCTGGTATTGCAGGACCTGGAAAAAGAGAAAAAGCTTTTTGCAGCTCCGAAATTTGAGCATGAATATCCTCACTGCTGGAGATGCGATACCCCGCTGATCTATTATGCAAGAGAATCCTGGTTCATCCGCATGACCTCCGTAAAAGAGGATCTGATCCGCAACAACAACACCATCAACTGGATTCCGGAAAGCATCGGAAAGGGACGTTTCGGAGACTGGCTGGAAAATGTACAGGATTGGGGAATTTCCCGTAACCGTTATTGGGGAACACCTTTAAATATCTGGCAGTGCCAGGACTGCGGACATATGCATTCCGTAGGAAGCATTGCAGAATTAAAAGAGCTTTCCGACAATTGCCCGGATGAGATCGAGCTTCATCGTCCATACATTGATGCAGTAACCTTTAAGTGTCCGGAGTGCGGAAAGACAATGAAGAGAGTTCCGGAGGTAATTGACTGCTGGTTTGATTCCGGCTCTATGCCTTTTGCACAGCATCATTATCCTTTCGAAAATGAAGAACTCTTTAAACAGCAGTTCCCGGCAAAATTTATTTCAGAGGCTGTTGATCAGACCAGAGGATGGTTTTATTCTCTGCTTGCAATTTCAACTCTGCTCTTTAATAAGGCTCCTTATGAAAACGTAATCGTTCTGGGACATGTACAGGATGAAAACGGACAGAAGATGAGTAAGTCAAAGGGGAATGCTGTAGATCCGTTTGAGGCATTGAAAAAATACGGTGCAGATGCAATCCGTTGGTATTTCTATATTAACAGTGCACCATGGCTTCCGAACCGTTTCCATGGAAAAGCAGTTCAGGAATACTCCAGAAGATTCATGGGAACACTTTGGAATACCTATGCATTCTATGTGCTGTATGCGGAAATCGATCAGTTTGATCCTACAAAGCACAGCCTTGAGTACGACAAGCTGAACATTATGGACAAATGGCTGCTTTCCAGACTCTATTCTACAATCGAGGCTGTTGACAACAATCTGGCAAATTACAAGATTCCGGAGACAGCAAGAGCACTGGACAGCTTTATTGATGACTGCAGCAACTGGTATGTAAGACGTTCCAGAGACAGATTCTGGGCAAAGGGCATGGAGCAGGACAAGATCAATGCATACATGACCCTGTATACTGCTTTGGTAGAGTTTTCTAAGGCAGCGGCACCTATGATCCCATTTATGACAGAGCAGATTTATCAGAATCTGGTAAGAGGACTGGACAGCAGCGCAACAGAAAGCATCCATCTTTGTGATTTCCCGAAGGTGAAGAAGGAATGGATCCTTCCGGAGCTTGAGGAAAACATGAAAAATCTTCTGGATGTGGTCGTTATGGGACGTGCATGCAGAAATACAGCAAATATCAAAAACCGTCAGCCACTGGCAAAAATGTATGTAAAGAGTGATTTCACTCTGGACGATATGTACAAGGCAGTGATTGAGGATGAGCTGAATGTAAAGGAAGTGGAATTCACAGAAAATATTGACAGCTTTGTATCTTATTCCTTTAAGCCGCAGCTTAAGACAGTAGGACCGAAATTCGGCAAACTGGTAGGACAGATCCGTTCTGCACTGGCGCAGGTCAACGGAAACGAAGCAATGGCTCAGCTGAAAGCAGAAGGAAAGCTTCATCTGGATATGAACGGAAATAGTGTAGATCTGGCAGAAGAAGATCTTTTGATCGAATCCGCAAAAGTAGAGGGATATGTTTCCGAGTCCAATGCAACTGCAACTGTTGTTCTGGATACAAATCTTACACCGGAGCTTATCGAAGAGGGCTTTGTAAGAGAATTGATCAGCAAGATTCAGACCATGCGTAAAGAGGCAGGCTTCGAAGTCATGGACAAGATTCTTGTTGGAGTGAAGAACAATGACCGCATACTGGATGTAATCCGTGCAAACAAAGAACAGATCTGCAGCGAGGTTCTTGCAAAAGATATTAAATTCGGCTCTTTGGAGGGATACGAAAAAGAGTGGAAGATCAATGAAGAAAATGTTCTCATGAGCGTTTTAAAATTAGAAGCGTAAAGCTTGCAGCTAAAAAATAGAGTAAGTAAAAAGGTTAGTGGTGATTGAGGTATGAAACTGAACAAAGAAGAATTTAAGAGGGAAGTCAGAGAAAACGTCAGAGCTTTTTTCCGCAAAGATCTGGAGGAGGCAAGTCAGCATCAGCTTTATATAGCTGTATGCAAGGCATTAAATGAGGAAATTATTGATGCCTGGATGGAAACCAGAAAAAAAGTCGTAGATGAGGACCTGAAGGCAGTTTATTACATGTCTATGGAGTTCCTTACCGGAAGATATCTGGGCAACAACCTGCTGGCACTGGGAAGCTATGATACCGTAAAAGAAGCTCTGGATGAGCTGGGAGTAGATATCAGTGCAATCGAGGATGAGGAAAGAGATCCGGCTCTTGGAAACGGAGGACTTGGTCGTCTGGCAGCCTGCTTTATGGATTCTTTGTCCACGCTTGGTTATCCGGCATATGGATGCGGTATCCGTTACCACTATGGTATGTTCAAACAGGAAATCAAAGACGGATATCAGATTGAGGTTCCTGACAACTGGCTGAAGGATGGATATTATCCATTCGAACTGAAATGCCCGGAGATGGCAAAGGAAATTCGCTTTGGCGGAAGTGTTCGTCCGGAATATGACGAAAAGACAGGCAGAAATTTCTACCATCAGGAGGGATATGAGTCAGTAATGGCTGTTCCTTATGATCTTCCGATCATCGGATACGGCAACAAAGTAGTAAACACACTTTGCATCTGGGATGCAGAGCCGATTACAGAGTTTCAGCTTTCTTCCTTCAACAGAGGAGATTACCTCAAAGCTGTTGAGCAGGAGAACTTGGCAAGAAACATTACAGAGGTATTGTATCCGAATGATGAGCAGATTCAGGGAAAAGAGCTGCGTTTGAAACAGCAGTATTTCTTTGTTTCAGCAAGCGTTCAGAGTGCAATCGAGCACTTCAAGCTTCGTCACGATGATATCCATCTCCTTCCGGAGAAGGTTACATTCCAGATGAACGATACACATCCTACGGTTGCAGTACCGGAGCTGATGCGTATCCTGCTGGATGAAGAAGGTCTTGAATGGGATGAAGCATGGGAAATCGTAACGAAGACTTGTGCTTATACAAACCATACAATCATGGCAGAGGCACTGGAAAAATGGCCGATCGATTTGTTCAGCCGTCTTCTTCCGCGTGTATACCAGATTGTGGAGGAGATCAACCGCAGATTCGAAGCTGAGATCAAAAAGAAATATCCGGGACAGCCGGACAAGATTGCAAGCATGGCAATTCTTTACAATGGTCAGGTTCGTATGGCAAATATGGCAATTGCCGGTGGATATTCTGTAAACGGTGTTGCAAGAATTCATACTGAGATCCTTGAGAAAAGAGAGCTGAAGGACTTCTACGACATGATGCCGGAGAAGTTTAACAACAAGACAAACGGTATCACCCAGAGAAGATTCCTTCTTCACGGAAATCCGAAGCTGGCTGCATGGGTCAGCGAAAAGATCGGAGAAGGCTGGATCACAGATCTTTCTGAGATCAAAAAACTCCTTCCGCTTACAGAAGATAAAGAAGCATTGAAGGAATTCATGGAGATCAAGAGAGAGAACAAACTGAGACTGGCAGCTTATATCAAAGAGCACAACGGGGTAGAAATCAATCCGGATTCCATCTTCGATGTTCAGGTTAAGAGACTGCATGAATATAAGAGACAGTTCCTGAATATTCTGCATGTTATTTACCAGTATCAGCAGATCAAGGAAAATCCGTCAATGGAATTTTATCCAAAGACATACATCTTCGGTGCAAAGGCCAGCGCAGGATATTGGAGAGCAAAGAATATTATCAAGCTGATCAACAGCGTGGCAGATGTAGTAAACAACGACAAAGATGTAAATGGCAGACTGAAGGTTGTCTTTATTGAAGATTACAGAGTATCCAATGCAGAAATGATCTTTGCTGCAGCAGATATATCCGAACAGATTTCCACTGCCAGCAAAGAAGCATCTGGAACAGGAAACATGAAATTCATGCTGAATGGTGCACTTACACTGGGTACAATGGATGGTGCAAACGTAGAGATCGTAGAAGAGGTCGGCAAAGAAAACGCATTTATTTTTGGTTTAAGTGCAGAACAGGTTATGGAATATGAGCGTACAGGCTCTTACCGTTCCTGGGATGTAGTTGCTGCAAATCCGCAGCTGCGCAAGGTTATGGATACCTTGATTGATGGAACCTTTGCAAACGGAGATACAGAAATCTTCCGTGATCTGCACGATTCACTTCTCTACAAGGATGGTCCGGATAAATACTTTATCCTGGCTGATTTTGCAGATTATGCAAGAGTACAGAAAGAATCCAGCGAGAAATATCAGGACAAGGAAGCATGGGCAAAAGCTGCATTGAAGAATACTGCCATGAGTGGAAAATTCAGTTCAGACAGAACCATCGAAGAGTATGCACAGGATATCTGGAAGCTGGAAAAAATTCAGTAAAAAATAGAAAAGTAACAGAGAAAAGAAGGGAATCCCATGGGGATTCTTTTCTTTTTAGAGGCAGGCTGTTTGGAAAGAGCAGTTTTGACAGATATATTACGATTGTGGTATACTATTACGGATTTATTAAGAGCAATCGTACCATATAGCTTTAGAGGAGAACACTATGGATAAAACAGAATACCAGGAGAAATTAGAGGAGCTGCAGGATCTGATCAGAGAAAAAAATTACAAAGCAGCATACGACCTCGTAAATGGTATTGACTGGAGAAAGGTGAAAAGCACCAGAACTCTGAATATGGTGGCAGATATCTACGAAGTAAATAAGGATTATGAGAAATGCAGACAAATCCTTTCCATATCCCTTAGTAGAGCATCGATCGGAAAGAGCATACTGTACAGACTTACGGAGGTCTGCATTAAGCAAAAAGATATCAAGTCTGCCGAGGAATATTATCAGAGATACTGTAAGCTGGCACCAAGAGACAACAACAGAATCCTTCTGGAATACAGACTGGGAAGAGCGAATAACAGACCGGTTGAAGAACAGATTCAGTTGCTTGAGGAGTATAAAGAGAGGGAATATACCGAAAGATGGGCATATGAGCTGGCACTTCTTTACAGCAAGGCAGACAACATTGAAAAATGCGTGGAAACCTGCGATGACATGATTCTTTGGTTTTCAGAAGGTAAGTATGTATTGAAAGCCATGGAGCTGAAAAGAAAGTACAAAGAGCTGACTCCATCTCAGAGACTTTATTACGAAAAAGAGCAGAGGGGAGCAGATGCAAGACTTATTTTCGGTAAGAGTGAGACAGAGGAGAAAATAAGAGCACCCAAAAAAGGAAGCGTTCTTGAGCGAATGGATGCTGCAGGAGCCGAAGTCACAAAGAATGTAAACGTGGCAAACACCGGAGTACTTCCGGTAACAAGTGAGGAACTGAAAAAATTCTCAGTTACATCCAGACAGTTTATAGGCGGAAAGCCGGATTTGAAACAGCAGCTGAAGCAAAGCATTAAGGACGTATATGCCGGTGTGAAGGATGCACCGAGGGTAGATATAAAACCGGTAGATGCACCAACAGAGGAGTTCGATCTGAATGCATTTTTAAAGGAAACTCAGACCGGATTTTCAAATGCGGCTAACGCGGGAGCAGAGGAAGCACCGGATCTTGAAAGAGAGCCGGAAGAAAAGAAAGAGACTCCAATCGAAGAAATGCCGATTCAACAGGAAAATCCGATTTCTATCGAAGATATTGTAATCGCAGATCCTGTATTTGAGGAAAAAACAGAAAAAGTACAGGAGGAGATTCCGGAACAGCCTGTAAAGGCAGAGCAAGAGCCGGTCGAAGCAGAATCTGTACAGCTCCAGGAGAAGGAACAGGTTGCAGAAGAGCCTGTACAGATCCAGGAAGAAAAAACAGAAGAACAGCCTGCAGAAGAGGCATTCGGCTTAAATGTTCAGGAGAAGAAGCCGGCGCCTGTCTGGGATGACAGAGAGATACCGGATCCAGAGCCAACAGAAGAGGAAAAGAGAACAAGAACCATTCCGCTTGGCAAGGTAGGACAAAATACCGTTCCGATTTCAATCGAAGATGTATTAAAGGCAGAAACTCCGGAAGAAAGACGTATTCGTATTCTAAACAATGCCATACCAACCAAAATGAGTGATCAGCAAAGACAGATCTTCACTTATTTTGCAAGAATTCCAGGCATGGACAGCCAGATACTGACAGCAATGAGCGGTGTTTACGAGCATGCCGGGGAGCATACTTCTAAAAAAGGAAATGTGGTTGTTATGGGTGCTGCAGGAACCGGAAAATCCAGAGTCAGCAATGGTCTGATTACGGCGATGTGTCAGGATATGCAGCTTGAAGTTGCAAAAACAGCCAGAATAACCGGAGAAAAAATGAATACATTGGATCCTGCCAGAGTTGTCAGCAAGATGGCCGGAGGATTTTTGGTTATTGAAAATGCAAGCGATATGACTAGTGTAACGGTAGAAAAGCTGAATCAGGCAATGGAGTTCCGCACAGACTGCATGATACTGATCATAGAAGACAACAAGACACCGATGCGGGCATTTTTGAAAAAATATCCGGAGTTTGCAGATAAGTTTTCAGGAACGATTTCAATTCCGGTTTTCACAAATGATGAGCTGGTTACATTTGCAAGAACTTATTGCGCAGAGAACAATTGTCAGATGGATGAGCTGGGAGTGTTGGCTCTGTACAGCCTGATCAGCAGCGGTCAGTCCGAAGAGGAGCCAATGACGATCAGTGAGGTAAAGGAGATTATCGACTCGGCCATTGCAAAGGCAAAGAGGGGTGGACGCAGAGGACGCAGAAGCGCAAGCAAGGATAAAACAGTAACTCTTTACGAAAAAGATTTTGCTTAAAAGGCAAGGAAAGTATTTTGGGAGGAAAAGACATGGCTTTACACATTTATTCAGTAACAGATCCGGAGTTTGCACCTTACGGAAGAGTGGTAGACGGATACGACTATGCAGAATTGCTGGAAACATTGGAAAAAGTTTCTCCTTGTCCGCAGGACAGCGTAGTATATGTTCCGGGAGTTAAGGAATTAGAGGAGCTTTCGATCAAGACCGTATTGGAAGACAATTGCTATGGTGGAATGCCGATTCAGATTGGCTACTGCAATGGAACCAATACAAAGCTCAATTGTCTTGAGTATCACAGAGACAGTGAGATCGATATTCCGGCAGGAAAAGACGCAATCCTTCTTTTGGCAAAAAAAGATGATATCGTAGATGGCATTCTTGACACTGCAAAGGTAAAAGCTTTTCTTTGCCCGGCCGGTACAGCCGTAGAGGTTTATGCAACTGCTCTTCACTATGCACCATGTAGTGCAAAAAAAGGAGAAGGCTTCCGTGTGATCATTGTTCTTCCGAAGGGAACCAATACAGAAATGCCGAAATTCGAAGTAAAAAATGTAGAAGACGGTTGGATGACAGCAAGAAATAAATGGCTTCTTGCACACAAAGAATCAGCAGAGGCTGCAGATGGAGCTTATGTTGGATTAAGCGGAGAAAACATCGACATCGCAGATTTGATCTGAAATGAAACGAAATAAAATGTGATTTAGAAAAAAGAGGAAATTTTTCCTCTTTTTTCTTGACAAACAGAACATCATCCCATATAATAGCATTTGCTGATGAGGCAACGAAGCGTGGCTCAGTTTGGTAGAGCGCTGCGTTCGGGACGCAGAGGTCGTGGGTTCGAATCCCGTCGCTTCGATGAATTAGGGGCTGTTGCACAGGAGATTGTGCAATGGCTTCTTTTTTTCTTGACAAGTTAGCTGCGACTAACTATAATCAATGCAGTAAGCAAAGGCTAACTTGGAGGATTAGATATATGATAAGAGGATCAAAAGCAGAATTAGCTGCAGAAGTACAGAAAATAATAGAGAAAAACTACAAGGAGAAATTTTCACTGCAGAAAATTGCAGATGAATTGTATGTAAACAGAAGTTATATTTCCAGAGTATTTGCACAGGTTTATGGCATGACGATGGTGAAGTATCATAACTATATGAGATGTCTGCATTCCCTTGATTTGTTGGATCAGCATGGAGTAAAAATAGAATATATTGGTGAGGCAGTGGGTTATGCTTCACTTTCTCACTATATTAAGGAATTCAAACGTTTCTTTAAAATGACTCCTTCCCATTACAGAAAACAGGGAGAGATTCCCAAGGAATGTTTTGTTGATCTTGGAGCTGTGCTGATTGCAAGTTAAAAACAATTTTACATCCTGAAAGTGTGTCAGGCCTGAAGCTTGACATACTTTTTTTTATATGTTAATTTCAACGAGTGGTTTTCGAACAATTACCGGTTTGAAATACAAGGATGCTTGAAGAAAATTTAGCCGTTTGTTCCAAACAGGAAAGTTTGGAATGAACGGTTTTTACATGAAAAGGAGAAATTATGTGGTTAGCGGATCAGTGGAAGGATTATCAGGTGATTGACACCTCATCAGGTGAAAAGCTGGAGAAATGGGGGGATTATATTTTGCTTCGGCCGGATCCCCAGGTAATCTGGAAAACAGAGAAAAAAAATCCTGCTTGGAAAAAAATTAATGCACATTATCATCGCAGTGCCAAGGGCGGAGGAGAATGGGAATTTTTTGATCTGCCTGCAGAATGGAGCATATCTTATCGGGAATTAACATTTCATCTGAAACCTTTCAGCTTTAAGCATACGGGAATCTTCCCAGAGCAGGCTGTAAACTGGGATTGGATGAGAGAAAAAATAGAGGAGGCAAAAAGACCAATTAAAGCATTAAATCTTTTTGCTTATACCGGCGGAGCTACTTTGGCTATGGCAAAGGCAGGTGCAAGTGTAACACACGTGGATGCCTCCAAGGGAATGGTAAGCTGGGCAAAGGAAAATGCGGCTGCCTCCGGACTTTCAGACAGACCAATCCGCTGGCTGGTAGATGACTGCAAAAAATTTGTTGAAAGGGAAATAAGAAGAGGAAATCATTACGATGCAATTTTGATGGATCCGCCATCCTACGGAAGAGGCCCAAAGGGAGAAATATGGAAAATGGAAGATTCAATTTACGATTTTCTCCTTCTTTGTGAGCAGCTGCTTTCCGATCAGCCTCTTTTTTTTGTAATCAATTCCTATACAACCGGACTGGCCCCTACAGTATTAAACTATCTCTTATCCACTGTTTTGAAAAAGCATGGAGGAAAGGTGGCAGCCGATGAGGTGGGACTTCCGGTAAAGGATACAGGACTTGTCCTCCCGTGTGGAGCTTGCGGACGCTGGGTTGCTGAAAAATAACGGTAATCCTGTGTGCATTTCGTAATTGCACCTTATAGGGAATAAGGTATAATGAAGGGTAATATTGGTAGAAAATCTTGCATAAAAACATCAGAAAGAGGGGATTACTTGAAAAAATTATCAAGAAAGAGCCTGATCATTTTGGTGATTGTAATTGCCGCGGTTGCTGCAATGCTCATTGCCTATTTTGTCGGGAAAAATTACTATAAGAATCGATTTTTTGCGGGAACAAGTGTAAATGGCATCAATATAGGAGGATTGACAGTAGAGGAAGCAAAAGAAAGAATCCAGGAAAATCTGGAAAACTATTCTCTTACGATTGAAGAAAGAGACGGAAAAAGCGAAAGCATCAGCGGAAAAGACTTAGGACTTGTCTATCAGGACGATCAAAAGATAGACGAGTTGATAAAGGATCAGGATTCATCGGTCTGGTTTGCCCATCTTGGGAAAAATGAAATTACAATGGAAACAGAATTTTCCTTCGAGGATGACACGTTAAGTTCCATAGTTGATCAATTGGAATGCCTTCAGGAAGAAAATGTTACAAAAATGCAAAATGCCTATGTTTCCTTGGAAAATGACAGCTTTGTGATCGTACCAGAGGTAGAGGGAAATGAATTGGAGAAGGATACGCTTCAGGCAGCCTTAAAGGAAGCAATTCTGGCCACAAAAAGCAGCATTAATCTGGAGGATGAGGGCCTCTATAAAGAGCCGTCCATTCGCAGTACCGATGAGGAGCTGAATGCAAAACTAGCTCAGGACAATGTTATGCTGGGAGCCTCCATAACCTACGATTTTGTAGATCAGCAGATGACTGCCGGAAAGGAAGAGATTTTGTCCTGGCTTGTGCTTGGAGAGGACGGAGCATATTCTCTGGATTACGACAAGGTCTATAGCTGGGTGGCAGACATGGCTTATGAGACAGACACATTCGGTCAGAGCCATCCTTTTAAAACATCTACCGGAGAGGAAATTACTCTGCTGCCAGGCGGAGATTATGGCTGGTGCATTGACAAAGATAGTACAACGCAGCTGCTTTGCCAATATATTGAGGCTGGATCAGTAGCTACCATTCAGCCGGAGTACTTATATACCGGACGGAACCGTTCTAAGTACGATATCGGAAATACTTACGTGGAGGTCTGCATTTCGACTCAGACCCTGTGGTGCTACTATGAAGGAGAGCTGATCGTAACTGCTCCGGTCATTACCGGAAATGTAAGTACGGGCTATGCAACACCATCCGGAAGCGTCTGGGCAATCGACGGAAAGAAGGATGGATGGGAGTTTACTTATTTCCCGGGGTCCACAGCACAGTACTGGATGCCTTTTAACGATGAGGTAGGACTGCATGATGCATCCTGGCAATCCGATGAAAATTATACGATTCAGGATTATTATTACTCATCCGGAAGTCATGGATGTGTAAATATGCAGCTTTCAACAATGGAAAAAATATTTGAATATATGGAGATCGGAGATCCGGTTGTGGTTTATTATAGTGCAGATCAGGTAGAAGGACCGCAGCCTACACAGACTCTGATCGCAGGATAAAACAGGAGAGTATTATGAAAATAGTAGTTTTAGCAGGCGGAACAAGTACGGAAAGAGATGTTTCTATCGTTTCAGGAAAAGAGGTAGCACTTGCACTGGAAAAAAACGGACATCAGGTAATCCTTCTGGATGTATTTTTCGGATGCGGTGAGGAAAAAGCAAAGAAAGCATTCAAGGAACCATGGGATATTTTGGAAGAGGCAGAAGAAATGAAGAAAGCCAGTGCTTCCATAAAGGAAAGCATTGCAAAAAGAAGAGCCTTTATCGGGGAAAATGTAATATCACTTTGTCAGGAGGCAGATGTGGTATTTATGGCCCTTCACGGACAAAACGGAGAGGATGGAAAGCTTCAGGCTGCATTTGATCTGTTCGGAATCAACTATACCGGAACCGGATATTTAAGTTCAGCAATTGCCATGGACAAGGGAATGACCAAGCAGTTCTTTATGGAAAAGGGAATTCCGACACCAAAGGGAGCAGCCCTGAAAAAGGGAGAAGAGGATCTGTCCTATAAGCGCTTTGGCATGAAACTCCCGGTAATTGTAAAGCCTTGCTGCGGAGGATCTTCTGTTGGTGTAACAATTGCTCACAGCGAAGAGGAATACGAAGCAGCCCTGAAGGAGGCTTTTTCCTATGAGGATGAGCTGGTAGTGGAAGAATATATAAGCGGAAGAGAATTTTCCGTTGCGGTAATCGCAGACAAGGCTTACCCTATCGTAGAAATTGCACCGTTAAAAGGCTTTTATAACTTTGAAAACAAGTATAAAGCAGGATCTACAATAGAAACCTGTCCGGCTCAGATTTCAGAAGAAATGACAAAGAAGATTCAACAGACAGCAGTGAAGGGTGCAAGGGCACTTGGAATTACCGGATACTCCCGTCTTGATTTTATGATGGATGAGGAAGAAAACATTTATTGCCTGGAAGCAAATACTCTGCCGGGAATGACGCCTACAAGCCTGGTTCCCCAAGAGGCAGCAGCACTAGGAATCGATTTTCCGCAGCTGTGTGAACTTTTGATAGAAATTTCAAAGAGAGATGAAAAATGATTCAAATGAAGATTTCGGAAATTCAGGAGGCCTGCGGCGGAAAGCTGCAGGGAAATCCTGATACATGGATTGAAGAAATTACGATTGACAGCAGAAAAGCAAAAAAAGGGTGTCTGTTCGCAGCAATCAAGGGAGAAAGAACGGACGGACACAGCTATATTGCTGCTGCAGCAAGACAGGGAGCAGCTGCTGTTTTGTGTGAAAAGGTTCCGGAAAATGCGGAAATTCCATACATCCTTACGGAGTCTACTTTGAAGGCTCTGCAGGATATCGCTGCTTATATGCTGAAGAAAGCAGCACTTATCAGAGTTGGAATCGGAGGTAGTGTTGGAAAAACCTCTACCAAAGAGGCAGTGGCTTCTGTATTGGAGCAAAAGTTTTCCGTATTGAAGACCCAGGGGAATTTTAACAATGGATTAGGTGTTCCGCTGACAATCTTTAATCTAAAAAAGGAAAATAATGCCGCAGTCATTGAAATGGGAATCGATGATTTCGGGCAGATGCATGAGCTGGCATCAATTGTAAGACCGAATATCTGCCTCTTAACCAATATCGGAGATTGTCATCTGGAAAATCTGGGAGACAGAGAGGGAGTCTTGAAGGCAAAAAGCGAAATGTTTGATTTCCTGGAGGAAAAAGATCGGATTGTCCTCAATGGAGATGATGCCCATTTGAAGAGACTTTGCAGTCTGAAAAAAGGCAAGCCGCTTTTCTTTGGCCTGGATTCAAAAAATGATGTCTGGGCGGACGAAATCGAAAGCTTCGGATTGAAGGGAAGCAACTGCTGCATCCATTGCGAACTTGGAAGTGAGAAGGTGTTTGTTCCAAAGCCGGGTATTTTTATGGTTTACAATGCCTTGGCAGCCACAGCGGTTGGAATGCTTATGGGACTTACATTAGATGAAATAAAAAGAGGAATTGAAAGCCAGGAATCTGTAAGTGGGCGATTCAATATCATTCAGAAAAATGATCTCTGCATTATAGATGATTGTTATAACGCAAATCCAATGTCTATGAAGAGCTCTCTGGAATCCTTGAGTCAGGCAGACGGCCGCAGAGTTGCCGTTCTCGGCGATATGGGAGAGCTTGGCGAAAACGAGGAAGAACTTCACAGACAGGTTGGAAGATTTGCCGCAGAAGATAAGGCGGATTTGATCTGCTGCATCGGAAAGCTGGGAAGATTCATTGCAGAAGAAGCAAAATGGGGAAAAGGACAGGTTCTTTGCTTTGAAACGGTAGAGAAATTTGAAAAAGAAATCCCATCTCTTATTCAGAAAAAAGATACAATTCTTGTGAAGGCATCTCATTTTATGGCATTTGACAGAATTGTAAAGACATTGGGAGAAACAGTGCTGGACAAGTAAGGGTAAAAATAGGATAATAAAAAGTACGAAAATTTTAAATTCTTATAAAAAAATAGGAGAATCTTAATGAAATTATTATCTGTAGCAGTGCCTTGTTACAACTCAGAAGCATATATGGATAAATGCATCGAATCTCTCCTTGCCGGAGGGGAAGATGTAGAAATACTGATCATAGATGATGGATCTACAAAAGACAGAACCGCAGAAATCGCAGATGAATACCAAAGAAAGTATCCTACGATCGTAAAGGCGATTCATCAGGAAAATAAAGGACACGGAGGCGCTGTAAATACCGGAGTGGAAAATGCCACCGGAGTTTATTTTAAGGTAGTAGACAGTGACGACTGGGTTGATGAAGGATCACTTCTTCGAATTCTGAAAAAGCTGGATGAGCTGGTAAAGGGAAGGGACACAGTAGATGTATTCCTCAGCAATTTTGTTTACGAAAAGGTCGGGAAAAAGAAAAAACGGATTATGCGTTTTTTAAAGAACCTTCCTCAGGACGAGGTATTTCGGTGGAATGAATCCAAGCCCTTTGATACAGCGCATTATGTACTGATGCACAACATTATCTACAGGACAGAGCTGATCCGGGAATCCGGTTTAAAGCTCCCGGAGCATACCTTCTATGTAGACAATATCTATGCGTTTATTCCAATGGGATATGCAAAAACACTTTATTACACAAACGAAAACTTTTATCGTTACTATATCGGAAGAGACGATCAGTCTGTAAATGAAAAGGTTATGATGTCCAGAATCGATCAGCAGTACAAGGTCAATGAAATCATGATCGATCATATGGCTTCTGTAGAGAAAAAGCTGAAGGGACGCTGCAAGGACTATATGATGCATTCTCTTGGCATCATTGTTGTAGTTACTTCTATTATGCTGATGCGAATCAATACAGAGGAATCTCTGGAGCGTAAAAAAGAGCTTTGGAGAAAATTCAGAGATAAATGTCCGGACAGCTATCGAAAGCTTAGACACAGCATTATCGGAAGAACACTTCATCTTCCAGGAAAGGCCGGACGTAAATTTACGCTTTGGGGATATAGAACAGTCAATCGTGTATACGGATTTAACTAAAGGAAAAAACGATGCGGATTGGAAACGGATATGATGTACATAAGCTGGTCAGAGGAAGACGTTTGATTCTCGGAGGAGTTGAGATTCCCTTTCACCTGGGACTTGATGGTCACTCCGATGCAGACGTTTTGCTCCATGCCATTACAGATGCTTTATTAGGGGCTGCGGCACTTCAGGATATCGGATTTCACTTTCCGGATACAGATCCCAAATACAAGGGAATCTCCAGTTTAAGACTTTTGAAGAAGGCAGCCGAGCTGCTGGATGAAAAGGGATATCGCATCGTAAACATCGATGCTACCATCATTGCCCAGCAGCCAAAGCTTAGGCCCTATATTGGAGAAATGATACAAAATATTGCACAGGCGCTTCAAATAGAGCAGGAAGCGGTCAATGTGAAGGCAACCACAGAAGAAGGTCTGGGTTTTACCGGAGCAGGACTTGGCATATCGGCCAGTGCAGTATGCCTCATAGACAATAAAGAATAAAGGCAGGAAAAACAATGCGTTTTTATAATACTCTTACAAAGAAAAAAGAAGAATTTGTTCCGATTGTACCGGGAAAGGTTTCTATGTATGTATGCGGACCGACGGTATACAATTTTATTCATATCGGAAATGCAAGACCTATGATTGTATTTGATACAGCCAGAAGATATATGGAATACAAGGGCTATGAGGTAAATTATGTTTCAAACTTTACCGATGTAGACGACAAGATTATTGCGAAATCCATTGAAGAGGGAGTGGATGCTTCAGAAATATCCGAGCGCTATATTGCAGAATGCAAAAAGGATATGGCAGACATGAATGTAAAACCAGCAACTACGCATCCTCAGGCAACAAAGGAAATAGCTGGAATGATCGACATGATCCAGAATCTGGTAGATAAGGGCTACGCATACGATGTAAACGGAACTGTTTATTTCAGAACAAGAAAGTTCAAGGAATACGGAAAGCTTTCCCACAAAAATCTGGATGATCTTCGATCCGGAAACCGTGCCCTGCAGGTAACAGGAGAAGAGTCAAAAGAGGACCCGCTGGATTTTGTTTTATGGAAGCCGAAAAAAGAGGGAGAACCTTCCTGGAAGGCACCTTGGTGTGATGGTCGTCCGGGCTGGCACATTGAATGCTCCGTAATGGCAAAGCGTTATCTTGGAGAAGAAATTGATATCCATGCAGGCGGAGAGGACCTAATCTTCCCGCATCATGAAAACGAAATCGCCCAGAGCGAGTGTGCAAATGGAGTTCCTTTTGCCAGATATTGGCTGCACAATGCATTCCTGAACATAGACAACCGAAAGATGAGCAAATCCCTGGGAAATTTCTTCACTGTAAGGGAAATCGGGGAAAAATACGACCTTCAGGTGCTTCGTTTCTTTATGCTTTCTGCACATTACAGAAGTCCGTTGAATTTTAGTGAAGAGATCATGAACTCTGCAAAGAGCTCTTTGGAAAGAATCGTAAATGCCGCTGAAAATCTGAAAGAAAAGCTGGGAAAAGCGTCTGCAGATGCAAAGCAGGAAGCAGATAAGATTTCCGCACTGGAGGATTACAGAACAAAATTCGAAGAGGCAATGGACGACGATCTGAATACAGCAGATGCGATTTCAGCAGTGTTTGAGCTGGTAAAATATGCAAACAGCTATATCACAGAAGAAAGCTCTGCGGAGCTTGTACAGAAGGCCTATGACCTTCTGAAGGAGCTTTGCGGCATACTTGGTCTTGAGGTGGAAAGAAAGACCGTAGCTTTAGATGAAGAGGTTGAGAGCCTGATCGCAGAAAGACAGGCAGCCAGAAAAGCGAAGAACTTTGCAAGAGCAGACGAGATCAGAGGACAGCTTTTGGAAATGGGAATCATTCTGGAAGACACAAGAGAGGGCGTAAAGTGGAAGAGAAGCTGACAAAGGTGCAGCAGGAAAGACAGGCAGACCAGTATTCACCGCTGGTTCTTGCCTATATGGGAGATGTCGTATTTGAGATCTTTGTCAGAGAGCAGCTGGTAAAAGAGTCAAATATGCCAGTAAATAAATTACATCATGCTGCCAGCTCTCTGGTAAAGGCTCAGGCTCAGTCCCGTATGATCCAGGTTTTAGAGGAAGAGCTTACGGAAAAAGAGGCAAGCATTTACAGACGCGGACGCAATGCAAAAAGCAATACATCAGCAAAGAATGCTTCAATCCTGGATTATCGAAGAGCGACAGGTTTTGAGGCACTGCTTGGCTATCTGTATCTAAATAAAGAGAATGACAGGCTGCTTGAATTAATGGAAAAGGCTGTCAGATCGGAACGGAAAAAATGAAAGAAAAAAATTTTGAATCAGAAGAAAACAGCCGCATTGAGGGAAGAAATCCTGTCTTGGAGGCATTTCGATCCGGAAAAACGGTGGATAAGCTTTTTGTTCAGGATGGCTGCAAGGATGGAGCAATCCTTACGATCCTGAGAGAGGCAAAGAAACAAAATACGATCATAAATAAAGTCAGCAAGGAAAGATTGAACCAAATGTCACAGACAGGGGCGCATCAGGGAGTAATTGCCCAGACATCTGTTTATGGCTATGCTGAAGTAGAGGATATTCTGGAAAATGCCAGAAAAAAAGGAGAAGCTCCTTTTATAATCCTGTTAGACGGAGTAGAGGATCCTCACAATTTTGGAGCAATCCTTCGAACCGCAAATCAGGCAGGTGCACACGGCGTGATCATTACAAAGCATCGCAGTGCATCACTTACGGCAACAGTTGCGAAGGCTTCTGCCGGAGCAATCCATTATGTACCAGTTGCAAAGGTGGGAAACCTTGGAAATACAATCGAAGAACTGAAAAAAGAAGGTCTTTGGTTTGTTTGTGCGGACATGGACGGAAACAGAATGTACGATCTGGACCTGACTGGTCCCATTGGCCTTATAGTGGGGAATGAAGGAAACGGAGTCAGTCGCCTCGTAAAAGAAAAATGCGATATGACAGCATCCATTCCAATGAAGGGAGACATTGACTCTCTGAATGTTTCCGTGGCATGTGGTGTTTTGTCTTATGAGATAGTAAGACAGAGACTGTTTAAAGCTTAAAAGCGATTTTTGCGACAGCAAAAAACAGGAGATTCATGAAGGAAAATTGGAAAGTTCTGACAGATGAGGAGCTGATTGCAAAATATCGGTCCGGAGACAGAAAAGTTGGAGAGTATATCATCGATAAGTATAAGCCTCTGGTAAGGAAAAAAGCACGGCTTTACTATCTGGAGGGAGGAGATCAGGAGGATTTACTCCAGGAAGGTATGCTCGGCCTCTTTAAGGCAATCCGCGAATATGATCCGCTTCGGCAGGCTTCCTTTTTAACTTTTGCAAAGCTTTGCATTAATCGCCAAATGCTTTCTGCAATTGAATCAGCCAACCGGAAAAAGCACAAGCTGCTGAATGATTCGCTTTCTTTGGAACAGCTTGCAGAGGAGGGAGATCTGGCAGCCACAGCAGGAGAGCCGGAAAGCATGATTTTAGAGCAGGAGGAGGCAGACCGGCTTTTAAAGGAGATCTATCAAAAACTCAGTCCAATGGAACAGAAGGTCCTCGGTCTATATTTAAAAGGCATGGGGTACTTGCAGATTGCAGAAAGTATGGGAAAAAGCGGTAAGTCGATTGACAATGCCTTACAAAGAATCCGCAATAAAATAAAAAAATAATGTTTTATTCGAAAGCGAGAATCAGAATGAAAAATAAAATATATATAGGTCTGCTGGGACTTGGAACAGTAGGCTTTGGTGTATATAAAGTTTTAAAGATGCAGCAGGAAAATATGCAGCAAAAGCTTGGATGTGAAGTAGAAATCAAAAAAATTCTTGTCCGCAACATGGAAAAGGCTGCAAAAAAGCTAGGGGACGATTCACTTCTTACCAATAACATAAATGACATTATAAATGATAAGGAGATTGACATTGTTGTCGAGCTGATGGGTGGACAGGAGCCAGCCAGAACATATATGCTGGATGCACTTAAAGCAGGGAAAAATGTTGTTACGGCAAATAAAGACATTGTGGCAGAAACTGGTCATGAACTGTTTGTAACAGCAAGAGAAAACAATCTGGATATCTATTTTGAAGCAGCAGTAGCCGGCGGAATCCCCATTATTCGTCCCCTTAAGCGCTGCCTTGCCGGCAACAACATTGACGAGATCGTCGGCATTGTAAACGGAACTACAAATTTCATCCTTACAAAGATGACCCAGGAGGGAATGGACTATTCACAGGCTCTTGCCCTTGCTACAGAGCTTGGATATGCAGAAGCAGATCCTACTGCCGATGTAGAAGGATACGATGCCGGAAGAAAGGTGGCCATTATGGCTTCCGTCGGATTTAATTCCGCGGTTCATTTCAGCGATGTCTATACAGAGGGAATTACAAAGATTGCAGCAAAGGATATCAGCGCTGCCGATGATATGGGATATGTGATCAAGCTTCTTGGAATCACAAAAAATACAGAGGATGGAATTGAGGCAAGTGTAACACCGATGCTGATCGATAAGGGACATTCACTCGCTTCTGTAAATGACTCCTTCAATGCAGTATGTGTTCATGGGGATGCCGTGGGCGACACCATGTTTTACGGAAGGGGAGCCGGTGAGCTTCCGACAGCAAGTGCTGTAGTTGGTGACATTTTTGATATTACAAGAAATATCCAAAACGGATGTACAGGATGCATTGAGTGGGAATGCTCATCACAAAAGTCCATCAAGGATAAGAATGAGATATGCAACAAATATTTCCTTCGTTTTATTACAGAGGATCGATGCGGTGTTCTTGCAGCTGTTACCGGAGCATTCGCTAAGTACAATGTAAGCATAGAGCAGATCAGTCAGAAGGGAAAGACAAAGGATGGCAAGGCAGAAATTGTCGTTATGACAGACATTGTAAAGGCAAGAAATTTAAATGCTTCGGTAGAAGCAATCGCAGACCTCGATGTTGTAGATTCCATTGCATCCCTGATCAGGGTTTACGCATAAAGTATTTTACATAAAAAAGAAATGCCCATGTTGGAATGATAGAAAACCAACGTGGGCATATTTTTTGTTCTTATATTTCTTTTCCTTTTGTTGCAATTGCGTGGATCACAAATGGAATAAATAGAGTGATAAGCGCTGCATATCCAAGGTATGCATATCCCTTCTTAACAACGGCCATCAGTCCGAACTGGGCAATGGCAAAAGCTAAGAAAGTAAAGATTGCCGTAAAAATAGCATTTCTTATAAGGTGACCCTTTGACTTTTCTTCTTTTGATTTCCTGCGTTCCATTGCATTTACACATCGGGTGACAATGCCTGAGATCATATTTACTGCTGTAGAGATGGATCCTAAGATGATCAGCAGTGAAATAATCGGTGTCAGGACACTCGCACCTACTCCGTTTTGAACAAGAACTAACATAGGAACGGAAGCGGTTGCAAGCTCTGCCACATAGGCGATAGCCAATAATCCCAAAATAGACAATTCCATAGCAAAAAAGTTAAAGATGAAAATGCGGATGGCTGCCTGATTGATCTGCTTTACATCTGTGACATCTTCCATATGTTGATACATGACAGATACAGATGCCAACTGGAAGAAGAAATATAAAACAGCGGAATACAATGCCGGAGCAAATGAGCTGGTTCCGGATGACGTAATCGGGAGTTCTCCTGAGACCATACGGCTGATAGAATCAGTGATCGCTCCCCATTGAGCGATAATATTTGGGACCAGTACCAGAACCAGGCCGATAATAATCAACACGCTTAAGGTAGAAGCACATTTTCTTACGACATTGGTTCCTAAAAGAGCAATGAAAAAGATAAATGCCGCAATGATTAAAGTGCATAACCAGTAAGGAATTCCAAATAATGTCTGAATGGTGGAACCGCCCGTTGCAAATGCAGCTGCAGATGCAGTTCCAATCATGATGAGATAGCAGATCTCATATAAGTTAGACATAATAGGTTTTGTTTTGCCATAGAGACGATCGGAAAAGCTACGGTAGTCATAGGTTTTATGTTTGTAGGCATATCGCATTCCGTACCAGAAAAATAGAGCGTATAAGCCTTGCGTTACAAGCGGAAAAATCAGGCACCAGATTCCGTAATTAATAAAGTATTGATAAATCTGCGCTCCTGAGGCAAAGCCACCGCCGAATTGTGTAGTGAATGCCACAAATGCCAATCCTGTGGCAAGAGGCATCTTGCTTTTGTTAACAAGAAGTGATTTTGAATTACTCATTTTATTATCCCCCATAATCTTAAGCTTTCGAAGCAGCAGTTTCTTCGACTGAGTTAAACTCAATTATTTTACCAGGATTCAAAATTAACTTGTCATCAAAAGCCAGCTTGATGGATTTATACAGAGCGATCATTCTTGGTCCTGCAAATTCTTCCAAAAATTCAAGACGGCCATTTCCAATGCCGTGTTCTCCGGAAAGCTGACCACCTAATTCCTTTGAGAGAGCATAGAGCTCCGTGAGACTGTCGTGGGTGGCTTTCTTCCATTCTTCATCAGACATTTCCGGGCCTCTAAGCATTTCAGTGTGAATATTTCCGTCACCACAGTGACCGCAAGGCTCTACACGAATGCCATGGGCACTGGCAATGCGCTTGGCAGATTTGACATATTCTGCAATCTTTGCTCTTGGCACTACCACATCGCATTCTTCCTGAGAAATAGAATCTGCTTTCATTCCTTCCAGGATTGCACCTCGTACACCCCATACCGCACCGGCTCTTTCCGGAGTGGCTGCAATACAGCAGTCTAAGGCACCATGGGCTAATGCAGATTCGGCAGCAGCTTCGACAGCACTGTCCAATTCCTGTTTGCTGGATGCGTCATACATAACGATTAGCACAGCTTCCCCTTGTTTTACCGGAAACATCTTGTGGAGATTTTTTTCCACAATATCAATGAGTTCCCTCTCCAAAAATTCGATGGCGGTAGGCACAAATGGAAGTGCCAGTACTTCCGGTACCATGTCAGCACATTCTTCCAGACTTTTAAAAGGCATTACTAAGGTGGCAGAGCAGGTAGGCGCAGGAAGGAGCTTTAAGGTCACCTGAGTTAAGATGCACAGGGTTCCTTCAGATCCGATAATCAGGTCCTTGACGTCATATCCGGTAGTGTTCTTTACAACATTGGAAGAAAAATTCATAATGGATCCGTCCGGCATAACGGCTTCAATACAACGAACAAAATCCCTTGTAAGACCATAGCGTACGGCTTTCATTCCACCGGCATTGGTAATAACATTTCCACCGATGGAAGCAGTCTTTTCACCTGGATCTGGCGGATAGAAGAGCCCTTCCTTTGAGGCAGCAGCCTGAATGTCGATTAAAAGGGCTCCTGGTTCTGCCGTGATGGTCTGATTCTTGTGATCCACTGGAAAAATGTGATTCATCTGCATGACAGACAACATTATTCCGCCGTATTTGCAAGTGGCTCCTCCTGCTAATCCGGTTCCTGCTCCTCTGCAAACTACCGGGATATTCTCCTTGTAGGCGTAGGACATAATGGCGGAAATTTCCTCTTTGTTAATAACTTCTACGTAGAGCTCCGGTGGGAAAATACCGTATTCCGGCATTTCGTCTTTATAGTATTCTTTTGCGATTTCCTCCCCGATCCAAACACGTTTCTTATCTGTGACGGAACAGATATAGTCAAAATCCTGGGAGGTCATTTTCTTATATGGATATGCCATGATTTAGTCCTCCTTTCGGTTTTTTACCAATTCGGTAAGTTTAGGGACGATTTCGTAGAGATCATCCACAATGCAATAATCAGCAACTTTGAAAATCTGCGCCTTTGGATCATTGTTAATGGCGACAATGCATTCTGCAGAGTTCATGCAGGAGGTAAATTGGATTGCTCCGGAGACTCCGCAGGTGATAATAAGCTTTGGTCGTACTGTACGGCCGGATAATCCGATCTGGTGTGCAGTGTCTCCAAAACCATTTTCAATCATCGGTCTTGTAAATGCCAGCTGACCGCCCAGAACGTCAGCCAGTTGGCGGCACATCTCAAGATCCTTTTCATTTCTGACACCTCGGCCAGCTACAACAAGAATGTCTTCTTCTTCGATGGATTTATCTTTTTTGATTATTTCCGAAGAAAGAATTTTAATTCTTGAATTAGACATCTCGCTATTTACGGAACAGATTTCAACAGTACCAGTAGGGGTGGCAACCTTTTCGGCTCGATCCATAACCTTATATCGAACGGTGGCAAATTGAGGCCTTGATTTTGTGATTCCGATTTGTGCCATGATATTTCCACCGAAAGCCGGCCGAATCTGAATCATATCTGTATTTGGGCGAATATCTAGGGCGGTGCAGTCGGCTGTAAGTCCGGTATGAAATCTGGTAGATAATCTCGGAGCAAGAGAACGGCCCAGGGCTGTAGCTCCGATTAGTACGGAACTGGGTTTTTTTGCAGCGATACAATCAGCTACTGCATCGGTATAGCAATCCGCCCGAAATCCTTCAAATCCTTCATCTTCATATACATATACGTGATCTACACCATAAGAAAGAAGCTTCTTAGCATTTTCTTTTGTGCCTTCACTTCCTACGATTACACAGTTTACTTCATATCCAACCTTTGAAGCCATCTTTCTTGCTTCTCCAATCAGTTCAAATGTGACAGGGTGGATTTCTCCAAGCTCCTGTTCCACATAGATTAGGAAATGCTTCCATTGATCTTTGTCTATAGATTTAGCCTTTTGTTCAAAGCGAATGGCTTTTTCAGGACAATTTCTTACACAGAGACCGCACATACGACAGCTCTCATTTACTTCTATTCCGCTCCCTTCAATAGTTAGAGCACCGAAGGGACAGTTTTCAATGCATTTTCCGCAGAGAATACATTTTTCTGAATCAAATTTCAAAAAATCCATGTCTTACTATCTCTCTTATATAATTTTCTTTTTTAATAAAGCCTCATACAATGCCTTGGATTTCTCAGAGGCATTGCCTTCGAGATAAATCTGGCTTTCGCTCTCATCTGGCGCAAACATCCGATCTACAGAGGTGGGTGAGCCTATGAGACCATAACGGCTCAGATCCTGATCGGGCATATCGTCAAAGCTTAAAACTTTAATATTTCTTTTTTTGGTTGATTTCTGCAGAATATAGGACGGAAGTCTTGGGACGCAGGTATCTTTATCGATGGTTAAAAGACAGGGATAAGGTAATTCAGATACCTGAGATACCGTGACAAGGTCTTGACGAACCTGAATATGCGAATCGGTAACTTTCATGATCTCTGCAACCCATGCTGCATGGGGAATGGATAAGTGCTCTGCGATAGCAGGGCCTACCTGGGCAGTATCACCGTCTGTGGTCTGCCTTCCGCAAATGATCAAATCTACATCTCCAATTACCTGAATTCCTTGAGACAATGCGTATGAGGTGGCCAGTACATCGGCTCCTGCAAATTTTTTGTCCGAGAGAATAACAGCATCATCGGCTCCCATGGCATAAGCATCCCGAATCATTTCCTCTGCCTGCATTGGTCCCATAGTCAGGACTGTGACGCTTCCGCCGACCTGTTCTTTAATATGGAGAGCGGTTTCCAATGCAAACAAATCATAAGGATTTGTCCGTGTGTCTCCGGACATACGTTTCATGGCACCGGTTTCTGAGTCAATCTCTACCTTGGAAGAGGCCGGTACCTGTTTCATACAAACTACAATCTTCATTTACATAAAATTCCTTTATTATTGATTTACAATTGCTTTTGAGCTTTAAAGTGCTGAAGCTACGGGAATGACTATAACACATAAGAAAGAAAAATTCCATAAAATTTTCCGTATATTTTTGATAAGATACCGACAAGTGAAATTGACAGTATCAGATTTTTGAAGAAATGGAAAAAACTACTGTTGCAAAATTGATAGAATGGCTTGAAAAACACGGACATACACCAGAGGAAATTCTGGACTGCATAAAATATATTACAGCAAAAAAAGATAATTAAAGAATAGGAACAACACCAGAGGGCGGAACCGAAAACTTCCTGCTACCGCCCTTTGGATATTTAAAATATAGCAGGAAAAAAAGACCATAGCAAGAGGTTTATAAATATGTCTGATTTTGATGTGATAAAATATCAGAACGAGTTTAACAAACGGAATTATGACCGGATTACAATAATGGTTCCGAAAGGAAAGAAGGACGAGCTAAAGGGCTTTTGCAGGGAGCAGGGCTGCAGTATGAATGAATTCGTAATTTCGGCGATAAAAGAAAAACTTGAAAGAATGTAGAAAGCTACAGGGCAAACGGATATGACCAGTATATATTCCTTGCAATCGGCACTGCGTGTCCTGGCTGCCTAGCCTTAAACGAACAGCACTTCAATGTATCTGAAATGCAGTCCGGGGAGAACGCTCCGCCTATGCATCCCAACTGTCGATGCTCCACTGCTGCCTGGATGGACAGAGCCGAGACGATGAAGCAGATCAAGGCGATGTCGCAGGTGAAGAGTACAGAAGAGTATTCGGATAAAAAGAAAATGGAAAGCTTTTATTCGAAGAGAGATATAACAAAATCTTGGACTGATGGCAAAGACAAGACTGGAAGTGTGAAACTGGCAGATAGTGTTAGTGTGAATGGAGTGACGTATAAAGTTGATGGAAGAAAAGTCATTTTAAAACCTTCGCAAGATGAAAAGAATATAGCAGAGGTTTTATCAAAAAGGTATGGAAAACAAGTTGAGATGCTTCCGAAAGTTTTGTATCCGCAAGGAAAGAAAACAGCTGATTATATGATAGATGGTGAAAAGTTTGATTTGAAGACTCCGTTAGGAAATGGAAAAAACACATTGTCAGGAATGCTAAAGAAGAAAGCAAAGCAGGCATCCAATTTTATATTTGATACTTCTAAAACGGAGATGAGTCAAGAAGAAATCGAAAGGCAAGTGGCAGGAATATTTGCATCAAAAAATACAGCTTTTGTTGATACGATAATTTTGTATTCGAATGATGAAATAAAAAAGTCTATACAAGAAGCAAATAAAATGGAGCATGGTCCCGACCTATAGCAAAAGCTATAACAGGGGTCAGGATATGCTCCATAAGTACTTACGAGTATTATAATCTATTGTTGCAAATTTGTAAATAAAAAGGAGGAAAACGAAAATTGGATAACGAGTATATTCTAAAACAAATCGCTCGTGA
>CAVFRH010000061.1:0-5440 GCA_963624695.1 bacterium | reverse complement strand
CGAAGTCTGATATAGAATCTCGGATCCTTTTTCTCAATCTCTTTCGCAAACAATTCCTGCACAAGCTGAACTCTCTGCTGCCTTCTGTCCAATCTTCTTCTTGCAGTTCGGAAGGTTCTTCTTTCACCATTTAATGCAGCCGCATCAAAAATGGTTACGCCCCAGGCTGGCTCTCCATGGAACTTTATTAAATTATAATTTTCGTCTGTAACGGCATATCCAACCGAATCCGTTCCTATATCAAGTCCAAGATAGTAATTCTTATGATTTTTCACGTGACAATCCCCCCAGATAATGCTATACTTGCATTGTAATACATGGACCCCTATGGAATTACGCTGCGAGTTCAAATAAAAGTTTACTCAAATCGTCAGTGCTATGCACTGACCGCACAGTGTGTGCTTTAGAATCTCTTAATTGAGATTCTTTTTTTTGCGAGGAACTCACCAATTGTGTTTCTCATAATCGGTAAATTTGAAAATAAAATATGATTATATACTAACATGAACTCAGAGATAATAAAAGATAAACAAGTTATAAGAAATTCTATAGAACTATCGTAAAATACATGTGATCTGACAAAAAAAGCCTTGCTAAAGCAAGGTTTTTTTACTCTATAGCACTCTCCAAAGCGCATAAAAAATGCAGGAGATGGGACTTGAACCCACACGATATTGCTACCACAGGCACCTGAAGCCTGCGCGTCTGCCAATTCCGCCACTCCTGCATTCAGTCGGTCATCGCCGCTGACTTGATTATAATAGCACTTCTCTCTTTTTCAGTCAAGTACTTTTTTATTTTTTATTCTTCAAATAAAGCTTCTACGAAGGAACCCGGATCAAACTTCTGCAAATCCTCTATATGCTCTCCAACGCCTATGAATTTCACCGGAATATCTAATTCTGTCTGAATGGCAACTGCGATTCCGCCCTTTGCTGTACCATCCAGTTTTGTAAGAACAATTCCGGTTACCGGTGCTACCTCTGCAAACTGCTTTGCCTGCATCAAGGCATTCTGTCCCGTAGTAGAATCTACTACAATGAAGGTCTCCAGATGCGCCTGATTGTATTCCTTTTCTATAATGCGGTAGATCTTGCGCAACTCCTCCATAAGATTTTTCTTGTTGTGCAGTCTACCTGCTGTATCGCAAAGCAATATATCCGCATGTCTGGACTTTGCCGCTGCGATTGCATCGTAAACCACAGCTCCCGGATCTGCACCCGTCTGTGCCCCGATTATATCCACACCGGCCCGGTCCGCCCAAGTATTCAGCTGTTCTCCTGCCGCTGCACGGAAGGTATCTGCTGCCGCAAGAATAACCCTTTTCCCCTGTGCCTTGTAGCTTGCTGCCAGCTTTCCAATGGTAGTTGTCTTTCCTACACCGTTTACACCAATTACCAAAACTACACTGATTTCATTTTCGTAATCGTAAGCGTGCTCATCCGGCTTCATCATATTTTTGATAATATCGATCAGGAGCTGACGGCATTCCATCGGATCTTTTATTTTTTTCTCCTTTACCTGCTCCTGCAGTTCCTCAAGTATCTTTTCTGTCGTCTGTACACCCATATCACTGAGAATCAAAGTTTCTTCCAGGTCTTCGTAAAACTCATCATCTATGATCATATATCCCTTGAATACGGATGTAAGATTTGATGTAATGCTTGCTCTGGTCTTTGCCAGACCTTCTTTTAATCTTGAAAAAATAGACATACTCTTCTCCCTGTCAATTAAGCTGACTTTCTATAAGATCTACTGAAACCATTGTAGATATTCCCTTTTCCTGCATTGTAATGCCATACAGACGGTCTGCAGATGTCATTGTTCCTCTTCTATGGGTAATCACAATAAACTGCGTTCCCTTCAGCCGATGCAGATACTTTGCAAAATGATCCACATTTGCGTCATCCAGTGCTGCCTCAATTTCGTCCAGGAGACAAAATGGAGAGGGCTTTAGATTTTGGATTGCAAAAAGTAGTGCGATTGCTGTCAATGTCTTCTCTCCACCGGAAAGCTGCATCATGTTCTGCACTTTTTTTCCGGGCGGCTGTGCAATGATCCGAACGCCTGCCTCCAGAATGTCCTCATCCTCCACAAGCTCAAGGCTTCCCATTCCGCCTCCAAACAATTGCTTGAAGACCTTATTAAATTCCTTTTGAATATTTGCAAACTGCTCTGTGAATTGATTGTGCATGCCTACGTCAAGCTCTGCTATAATCCCCTGAAGATTTTCTGCTGCCTTGACTACATCTTCATACTGAGCACTCAGGAAATCGTGTCTTTCCTTCACATCCTTATATTCCTCGATGGCATTTACATTTACATTTCCAAGGCCACGTATTTCAGTTCTTAATTCTGCAATTTCCTTTTGAAGCTGACTACAGCTTCGTTCATCATCCGGATTCTTTTCAATTTGAGTCGGAGTGATTTCGTATTCTTCCCAAAGATAGTTTATATTTTTTTCCCTATCCTCTTCACTCTTTTCAATGGCTGCCTCTAAGCGGTAGCTTTCCTTATCCAGCAGATTTCTTTTTTCGGAGATATCCTCTCTTTGCTTAAAGATTGCCCGATAAGAAGCATTCAGCTCTTCTTTCTCCTGGTTTTTCTGAACAAGCTCTTCTGACAGTTTCTCTGCTTCTCGTTCCAGATGCTTCGATTTTTCATTTGCTTCTTTAATATCCTCAAGTGTTTTTTGTCTTACATATTCATCATTCAAAATACGGGTATTGGTAATTTCCATATCATTTTTGATACGGTTCAACTCCTCTTTTGCGCTTGAAACATTTTGCTTTACAAATTCCCTTTTCTGCTGGACACTGTTGTATTCCATACGGGCTTTTTCCAGCTCATCATGAGCAGAATGCTCCTCTTCTTTCATTTTTTCAATTGCAAGCGTATCCTCTTGCATTTTCTTGTTGATTTCCTGCTCCTGTTTTGAAGAAGCATCGATCTGAGCATTTACATTCTCCATGAAAGACTGTATTTCCTTGCGCTGCTTTAAAAGCTCATGGTTTTCCTTGCTAAGCACATCATTATCGCGCATAATAGAATCTGTCTGTTCCATTGCTGCCTTCAAATTGACTTCCGCCGTATTTTTGTCCAGATAGAACTGCTGCAGCTTGTCGTTCAAATCATTTTGTTTGATTCGGATTGTATTTCTTTCTTCTTTGAGTTTTTCAATAACTCCTTCCTTTTCTTCCAGCTCTTTTTTGCACTCTTTTACAGACAGCTTCAATTCGTCAATCTGTCGTGCTCTTCCGAGAAGATTTGCGTTGTTCCGATAGCTTCCTCCGCTCATGGAACCTCCAGGACTGATCAGTTCTCCCTCTAAAGTTACCATACGGAGTTTGTGTTTATAGAGACGTCCGATTGCAATTGCATGATCAATGGTATCTATGACATAGGTTTTTCCAAGCAGCCTATTTACCACACCCTGAAAACGATTGTCATACTCTACCAATTCGCTAGCTATTCCTAAAACCCCTTCCTCTCTTAATTCCTGTGCCTTAAACTCACGATCATTGATCGCTGTCATCGGGAGGAAGGTTGCTCTTCCGTAATGTCCTCTTTTCAGAAATTCAATCATATACTTGGCAGTAGTTTCATTGTCTGTAACAATGTTCTGTATGCTTCCGCCTAAGGCAGTCTCGATTGCAGTTTCATATTTTTTCTTGGTGGAAATAATCTCCGCTACAACCCCCATAATGCCGGGATTTCTGTCCTTTTGCTCCATAACCCTTCGCACGCTGTTTCCATACCCTTCATAGCGTTCTGCCAGGTTTGTTAACGACTCTAAAAGAGACTGCTGTCTGTGGTAATTTGTCTGGAGCTGGTCCATTGCAGTGTCAGTCTTTGTCAGTTCTTGCTTTATGTTCAACAGAGTATTTTTATTTTCTTCTATTGCCTGCTCATATTGCTCTATATCTGCGCAGATCTTTTTATATTCACTGCGAATTTTTTCTTCATTATTCTGTATTCTTTTTTTGTCGTCCGTCAGCCGCAAAACTCTTGCCGTAAGAGATGACTGCCGAACCTGAATCTGCTCATTTAAAGTGATGTATCTTTGATTTTTTTCTTTTATACTGCTTCGCGAGTTTAACAGAGCAATCAGATCATTTTTGTCTCTTTCCGCCTCTTCATTTTTTTCTGCTAAAAGCTGACCAGCTTTCTCATACTCCTCTTCTGCTCTGTCTACCTTTTCTTTTGCTTCTGCAATCTGCTTTCCAAGCTCTGCAGCTTCCCTTTGGTGCCCTTCCAGGACCTCCAGTCTCCGACTTTCCTCCGCTTGATAATCTGCAAGCTGTTTTTCAAACATTTCACGATTCTTATCTGCGCTTTGCACCTGCTGCTGCAAAAGCTGTATCTGTGATTTTGCTGCCTGCTTATTTATATTGGCTTCAGAAAGTTTTTCATGAAGTGCATCCACTGTTTCATCCATGTTTCGGATCAGTGTTTCTTTTTCCTCATATTGCTGCTTAGCCGCTTCAAAAGCCTCCTCGGCTTCCTCCAGTTCTTCTTTGATTGCCCGATCTTTCTCGTTTAATTCTTTCAGATCCTTTTCAATCTTTTCATCATTGATCAAAAAGATTGCCAAGTCCCTTTCCTTCAGCTGTTCTTTCTTTGACAGATAGATCTTTGCCTTTTCTGCCTGCTTTTCCAAGGGAACAACCTGCTTTGTTAATTCCATAAGAATGTCTGTGATACGGGTAAGATTTGCCTCCTCTTTTTCCAACTTTTTTAATGTAGCTGCCTTTCTTCGCTTGTATTTTACAATCCCTGCCGCCTCATCAAAAAGCTCTCTTCTTTCCTCCGGCTTTCCGCTTAGAATTTTATCGATCTGACCCTGGCCGATCATGGAATACCCTTCTTTACCGATACCAGTGTCATAAAAAAGTTCCTGGATGTCCTTTAATCGACAGCTTCCACCATTTATTTTGTATTCACTTTCTCCTGAGCGATACAGTCTTCTGGTAACCGTCACTTCCGGGTAATCGATATTTAATTTCCGATCGCTGTTGTCCAGGGTGATCGCTACTGTTGCAAATCCCAAAGGCTTACGAGACTGGGTTCCTGCAAAAATAACATCCTGCATGTTGCCGCCTCTAAGCTGCTTTGCACTCTGCTCTCCAAGCACCCAGCGAACCGCATCTGCAACATTGCTCTTTCCGCTTCCGTTCGGTCCTACAATTGCAGTTACACCATCGTGAAATTCCAGCGTCATTTTTCCTGCAAAGGATTTAAACCCCTGCATTTCAATACTTTTCAGATACATTACTTACCTGCCGTTGTTCATTTTTATAATGGCCTGATAGGATGCCTGCTGCTCCGCCTGTTTCTTTGTCCGTCCGCTTCCCTGTCCGTAAACTTTCCCCTTTATGCTTACCTGAGCCGTGAAAATCCTTGCATGTGCCGGACCACTTTCATCTATAATGGCATATTC
>CAVFRH010000060.1:0-22004 GCA_963624695.1 bacterium | reverse complement strand
GTCGAATAATTTACATAAGTATATTATGTAAATTATTCGGAAGTGGTTTGCGTTTTTATATACAACTATTCGAAAAACCTGCGTTTTCCGAATAGTTGTATATCCCAATATTTGCCACCGTAAGGCCTGAATTTCTGCACTTCTTACGGTGGCGTCTTTCATTAAAATCAACAAATCGGTTTCTCAGCATAATATGGAATACACAATCTACTTCCGGCCTTGATCTGCACACTTTGAAGCTTGTTGATCTGCATTACTTCGTTGATGTATGCGTAATTGTTTTCGTACTCCTCGCTGCTGTATTCGTTTGCGATATTCCATAAACTGTCCCCACTTTCAACATAGAGACAGGTATAGTATTTGTTTCTGCCGAACAAGTTTTCGGAAGATGCACTTGTATGCTTTGAAAAAGAAATAAAACCCATAAAAATAAAAACGAATAAAACAACAGAAACAAAGGTAATGATCCTGGTCTTTTCTTTTCTGCGAACCCCTGCTTTGAACTTTTTTCTCTTTCTTCTTGCTGCTGTCATCCGAAACATCTCCCCTCTAAAAATCATTTACCGAAACTTTGTTCGGAATATTTGTTCTGTTTATGATTTTAGTATAGAGATGATGGAAAGTCAAGAATTTTCCAGAAAATTTGTTCTGTTTTGTTTGCTTTTTGATTGGTTGCCATAACTTTATTATGTTAACCTTCACTCTTTATACTGCTGTGTTTCCGGAAAAATAGAAATTAGGGTATCCACAATATTTTTTATGCTCTCATCATCGGAATTGATGCCAGCATAATTAATAACCAGGGTTGGCTGCTCTTCTATCTTGTTGGAATAGGTGTAATCTGACAGCATTGAGAAATTGATGTTCTTTTTCTTTCCTGCTGCCACGATCTCCTCTTCACTGAGGATGGTATCCACCCTTAACAGAAAATGTGTTCCTGCATTTTTTTCAAGGATTTCAGATATTCGGCTAAGCTCTGACTGCTGTATGGCCTTTATGATCTTTACTCTTTGATGAGAATAGTACTTCTTTAAACGGCTGATATGCCGCTCCAGATGACCATCGTTGATAAAACCTGCCAGAGCATATTGCTCGTAGCTGGAAACCGTGCAGGAATAAAAGCTCATTGTTTCAACATAGCGTTTTAAAAGTTTCGGAGGAAGTACCATGTAGCTAATCCGCAAAGAAGGCACCAGGGTTTTGGAAAATGTATTCATGTAGATGACTTTTCCCATAACGTCATCTGAATAAAGGGGAGGGATAAATTTCCCGGAATAGCGAAATTCGCTGTCATAATCATCTTCAATGATAAAGCGCTTTTTCACTTTGTTTGCCCATTCAAAAAGCTGAATTCTTCGGCCAATCGGCATAATCGTTCCGGTAGGGAAATGATTTGCAGGGGAAAGATGGATGATATCTGCCCCGCTTTCCTCCAGTTCGTTAATGATCAGACCGTGAGAGTCGATTGGTACATATCGCCAGGTATTTCCATACATCTGTGCAATGTTTGCAAATTTTTTGTAGCCTGGGTCCTCAATTGCCAGAATACTTTCATGACCGAACAGCTGCAGGAGACGCCCGTAAAGGTATTCCGTTCCGGCTCCGATAATAATCTGTTCATGGGAAACCGTAATTCCACGTGAACGCTTTAAATAATCTGCGATTGCACAGCGAAGCTCATATAAACCATTGTAAGGAATAACATCCATCAGACTCTTATTTCCTGCTGAAATGGCCTCTCGCATGTATTTCGCCCAGACAGATGCCGGAAAGAGCGTACTGCTTGGTCTGTTCGCTTTGAAATCAGCTAAAAATTCATCTTCCTTTTGAGGATTTGGATCGAGTAATTCCTTTTCCGGAGGCCTTTTTATATAGTCGCTCAACTCCTCTGCAAAATACCCGCGTCTTTCCTTTGAAACAATATAACCTTCCGATAAAAGCTGTTCATATGTGTTCATGACCGTATTAATACTGATGTTCAAATGCTCTGCCAGCTTTCTTTTAGAAGGCATTTTTTCACCTGCCTTGATTACTCCGCTTTGTATATCCGAACGGATGCATTTATATAGAAAATCATAAATTGGCTGATTTCCTCTTTTATTTATGTCATAAGTAAGCATAGAACACTCCTCTTTTTACGGTTTCTCGTTAAAAAAGCGATCCAGAACCTTCGCAATTTCTGTCATATTGATGGGCTTTGCAATATGACCGTTCATCCCTGCCGCAAAGGCTTTCTTTTTATCTTCTTCGAAGGCATTTGCAGTCATCGCTACAATAGGGATATTCGCTTTTCGATTGTTTTTTAAAGAGCGGATTTCCCTTGTTGCTCGATAGCCATCCATTTTTGGCATCTGGATATCCATGAAAATCAGATCATAGGTATCTTCTGCTGCCTCATCCATAAATTCCACTGCCTCTGTACCATCTGTTACCGCATCTACCGTGATGCCGGTTTCAGTCAATATTGCTGTAGCAATCTCTCGGTTCAGCTCATTGTCCTCAACCAGAAGGACATGTCTGCCGCTGTAATTGCAAGGCAGTTCTTTCGCAGTAAGTACCTTTTCGTCTGTCTTTGTATTACCTTGCCCAAAGGCAGCTTTCGTATCCGTTTTTCCTTCTGACAGCCTAAAGTCAAGTGTGACAACAAATTCAGAGCCCTTTCCAAGCTCACTTTCTACGGTAATGTTTCCCTTCATCATGTCCACGATATTTTTGGTAATGGACATTCCAAGCCCGGTTCCCTGTATTCCACTGACTGTAGAGGAACGTTCCCGTGAAAAGCTGTCAAATACATGTCCGACAAATTCTTTCGACATGCCTTTTCCGTTATCCTTTATGCTAAATTGGTAAGTTGCACAATTTTTAATCTGGCATGGGAATTCGGACACCTGGATTCGGATATTTCCGCCTATGTCTGTATATTTAATTGCATTGCTGACAATATTAAGCAAAATCTGATTTAATCTGAGCTTATCTGTAATGATGTCTTCATTTACAATGCCGCTGCTGTCAATGTAAAAATGCTGCTGTTTTGCTTCAACCTGTCCCTGAATCATAATCAGAAGGTCATGGAGTACATCCGGCAGATGCACTGGATTTTCTTCCAGCTTCACTGTTCCACTTTCAATACGGCTCATGTCCAGAATTTCATTGATCAGATTGAGCAGATGTTTTCCGGATGTATGTATTTTCTGCAAATAATCCTGCATTTGCTCTTTATCATCCAGGTGCATCTGAGCCAATGTAGTATATCCGATAATGGCATTCATTGGGGTGCGGATATCATGAGACATGTTGCTCAGAAAAGTTGTTTTTGCATGAGTCGCGTATTTTGCCTCATTCAATGCTTCCTGCAATATTTTTTCTTTTCTTTTTTCTTCTTCTACTGCTGCCAAATGTTCCTTAACAATGTCATCTACATTTTGAAATCCCAGGATTGCCTTCGTTGCGTCTTTATCTGCCTTGCTGATGCTGTATTGATAATGTTGAATTTTTCCATTCACAAGACTACGGTAATTTCCTGTAAATTCACTCTGAGATTTAAAAATCTTTTTTGCATTCTCCAAAGAAATGGTACGTCTGATTCTTTCCCGATCCTCCGGATATACCCCTGTATTGATCCAACGATCCAGAACAGCCTTAAACGGAAACTCACGACGATCTTTTTTACCAGGAACATCTACATAATCCGCCTCCAGCTTAAGGACTCTTGCCGTCTCTTTCTTTAAATCCAGGAAATAAACATTTTTAAAGTTACGGGCAAGCGTGTCAAAGACCATGAGCTGTTCTTTCAACTGATTTTGGTAGCTTTCTTCCAGTTTTCGCTGTTTGCGCTCCAGTTCAAGGTGTTTCTGAATAATGCTTTCAATATTCTGAAAGCCTGCAATAATATAACCGTCTATATCTGATTTGCTTAAATTAAACTGATAATGGACCGCTTCTCCATTTACAAGCATCCGGTAATTTCCGATATATTCGTCCTTTGTTGAAAAAACTTTCCGAAGATGTTCCGGACTAAGGTCCTGCCGGAGCGTTATCTGGTCATCCGGATGAACCTGGGAAGTAATCCAGTCATTTAAAATATCCGCATATGAAAAGAAATGATTTCCAAAGGAAGCCATATCGATATCGGAATATTCATCTTCATACTTCAAAATTTTTGCAGTCTCGTCTTCAAGATTTACCAGATAGAGATTTTTAAAATTGCGCGATAAGGTACGGAAAATACTCAGCTGTTCTTTTTCATGCGACGTAATCGGGATACTGATCAGATTCACCCATTCCTCACCTTCAAATACAGCGACCATTTCATAAATTTCACCGACCTCCACTGCATCATATGTAAAATGGCCGCCGGTTGCTCCACTGTTTCGAAGTTCATTCAGCTTACGGATAATGGTATGACCGGTCTGAGGTAAAAATTTTGAAGCCAATGTAGAACCCCAGGTCATATTGTGGGAAATATAAAATTCCTCGCAGCTTTTATTGCCGGACATATTCAGATAATCTGCAATCTGTCCATTTTCATCAAACAGGAGCCTTGTGTGAGTATAATCAAGAGGAAGATTATCAACCAGATCTTTATAGCGTCTGTTCTGGACATCTAACTGCTCTTCATATTTCTTCCATTCCCTTGTATGATTGGTAAGATATATGGTATAGCCTACTGTGCAATCGGATTCTTTGAGTCTTACAATCTTAACACTGATGGAGATCTGATCCATTGATGCATTTGCGAATACATCCTTTGGCATCGTATAGAGTACATCGTATTGATAGCAGTCAGAGCTGCGTATTTTATCCATAACTTCATCGCTAAAGTTATAGGAATCAAAAATGTTATATCCTAAGATATCCTGCCTGCTGACCCCCAGAATTTCCAGGTAATATGCATTACAGTCCGTAACCCTGCCTTCGCTGTCGCAAATAGCAATCCCTACCGGCAGCTCGTCGTATATCCCGTATGCATTCGTTTTTAATAGATCCTCTATTCTCAATGTATCTTTCTCCATTACAATATTTTAATCGTTCTTATCCAATTGCCTGCAAAGTATTCGGATCAAATTCGATAGCTTCCTGTTCCCTTAAAAATGTGGCATAATCAGCCGCTTTAATTCCTTCCTGCACATCGCCGGAGAAACCAAGTATCTTGTGATCTACCATAGCTTGAACATTGTCTGCATTATCCAGGTCATCAAAAATCAGGGTCATCATAATGTAATCTCCCGACTCCTCCACCTGTCCGCTGGTAAAGGAAAGCTCCATAAATCCATCATATACCGAATCGATATTTGTTGCCTGTATTTCCTCCAGAGTGTAGTTTTCCTTTGAAAAGCAGGTAATATCCAGAAGCCTTGTAAGCGTTTTCTCTTCTTCATAATAGATCTGAAATTCCTCGTATATCTCAGAGGCATTCAGCAGATAAATATGAGGCGTTTCCGCCGGATAGAGTTCGTCAAGCTTTTCCTTTACATTTTCAATGCTGAAGGAAAAAATCCCGTCTGTATCGACCTCTTCCATCGTTTCTGCATCCGAAGAAGCAGGTGTATTTTGAACAGAACCATCTTCTATAAGGGAGCTTTCTTCTGTGCTGGATGCTTCCTGAATGGTTTCCTCACCTTTCCCGCAGGATACCAGCAAAGCAGCCAGGGTAAGCGTAACAGCTGCAGCCATAAGCGTTTTCTTCATAATGCACTCCTCTCGTTTTTCAAAAAATTAAAGTCCAACCCAAAAAGTTTAAAACATTTTGCCACTTTCGTCTATAGCATTTCTTGCGAAACGTTGACAAATGCATTTTCCACGCTTTACAATACATTTGTTCACAGAACAGGGGGCAAATATGGAAAAAGATTTAACAAAAGGACCGATTTTAAAAAGTTTGCTACTTTTTTCTCTGCCGATGATTGCAGGAAATTTATTGCAGCAGATTTACAATATAACGGATACGATTATCGTAGGTCGTTTTCTGGGGTCAAATGCACTGGCAGCAGTCGGAAGTACCTATACTCTGATTACGTTTCTGACTTCCATCATGATTGGACTTTGCATGGGCTGCGGAGCACTTTTTTCGATGTATTACGGAGCCAAACGACTTGGTAAAATGAAGGAAGCCATGTGGACTTCTTTTTGGATGATTCTGGCTGTAACCCTTCTTCTCTACCTAATTGTCTTTTCCCAGACAGATCTCATTTTAAGGCTTTTA
The DNA here is from genome assembly GCA_963624695.1 of bacterium. Classification (GTDB taxonomy): domain Bacteria; phylum Bacillota; class Clostridia; order Lachnospirales; family Lachnospiraceae; genus Alectryocaccobium. Next base: position 15,802 of record CAVFRH010000060.1, on the reverse strand, counting down.
CAAAGTCCCACTGAAATTTATGATATGATGCGCAGCTATTCCCGCATTATTTTCATTGGACTTGGTTTTACCTTTTTATATAACTACTTTGCCTTTCTTTTAAGGTCTATTGGAAATTCTCTTTTGCCTTTGAGCCTGCTTGGGATTTCCAGTGCCTTAAATATTTTTCTGGATCTTTTTTGTGTTATCACCCTGAATATGGGAGTAGAAGGGGCGGCCCTTGCGACAGTTCTTTCCCAGGCGATCGCCGGGCTTGGAATTACTTTTATCGTTTTACTGAAATATCCACAGTTTTTCCCTTCAAAAGAAGAAAGGAGCTTTCAAAAAGCATCTCTGAAAGAGGTTGGCAGCTATGCACTGTTTACCTGTCTGCAGCAGTCGGTTATGAATTTCGGGATTTTAATGATCCAGGGACTTGTAAACAGCTTCGGAACTACCATTATGGCTGCCTTTGCTGCAGCTGTGAAAATTGACACGCTTGCCTATATGCCGGCTCAGGAATTTGGAAATGCCTTTTCTTTGTTTATCTCGCAAAACCACGGTGCCGGTGAAAAGGAAAGAGTGAAAAAAGGAATCCGCATCAGTGTAAAGCTTTCCATTCTTTTCTGTCTTATTATTTCTGCTGTTGTCTGGATTTTTGCAAAAAGCTTTATGCAGATCTTTGTAGATGGAAGTGAAAGCAGTATTCTGACTGCCGGAGTGTCTTACCTTCGCATTGAAGGAAGCTTTTATTTTGGAATCGGCTGTCTCTTTCTGCTGTACGGCCTTTTCCGTGCAATTGAGAAGCCGGCTGTCTCCCTGCTCCTTACCATTATCTCCCTTGGTACCAGGGTGCTGCTTTCCTATGCTCTTGCTCCAAGTACGCCACTTGGAGTTTTGGCAATCTGGTGGTCTATCCCCATTGGATGGATTTTAGCAGATCTTGCAGGACTTTTTCTCTATCTTCGAATACAAAAGAAAGCAAAAAGTAAGCCATAAGACCCTTTCGTCCTATGGCTTTTCTTTAATCTTTGTTTTCTGCTGACTCCGGCTTTTTCTCTGCCAGAGAGCAAGTCTCACATTGGTGGCTGCATCCGCCGCATTCTCCGGTTCCAAGACATCCAAAGGTATTTTTCTTGTGCATTACCTTTTCCCTTAAAAGACTGGATAAAATATAAATTCCTGCAAAGGCTGCCACTACAATAATAGGTGCTAAAATACTTTTTAACATTTCTTTGCTCCTCTCTGTTTCTATGAAATATAAACCATATCTGTCTTTCGGAAGGCACTGATAATCTTTAACCCCGCTGAATAGAAAAGTCCTATACTGTAAACTACCAGCAAGGTCTTCATGGAGCTGAAATGCGTCATGCAGATAATGGAAAGTGCCACATTAAATCCTCCCTGAAAAACAGGAAATTTCCAATGGGGAGATTCGTTCCGTTTCGATTCCAGTGCTTTCAGGATATCGATGAGTCCGGAAAAAAAGTTCACTGCGATCAAATAAAACATGATCAGCTTTGGACTGACTGTTGTAAAGCTTGTCGTCAAAAATGCCAGGTCCAGAGAAATAATGGCTCTGAAAAATACTTGCTTTCCACCAACCATGTATCTTGCCATGGTGATATAATAGATCAGCTGACTGATTCCTTTTGCAATGAGCGTCACGATGATAATGCATAAAACGATCATAAATCCATCTTTTGGCAGCTCCAGCATCAAAAGACCAAACAGAACCATTAAGCCGCCTAAGAAAATGTTATTAAAGCATTGTAATTTGTCCATTTCACATCACCTCTTCTTTTTGACAGTAAGAAATTCTCGAATGGATTCTGCTTTTTCCACAATGGAGAGATTATAGTCTACCGATTTTCCAGCTTTTTTATTGCCTGCCTTGAAAATCTTATTTGTTACCATACTTTTCTGCCTTAGTGCTGCCTCTATAAACTGACCTAAAAAGCTTTCTTCTTTTTTTTCAGCCTTTAAGTATTCCTTTTGGTAACGGTCTGTCTGAAATTTTTCTGGTGCAGATCCGGTTTCTTTTTCAATTAAACCGGTCCAGTCCTTAGAATCATCCAGCTGTCTTTTTTGGAAAAAGAGTTTGATTTCTTTTTCCAGATGCTTCGCAGCTTCAAAATCATAGCATTCGGTCTGAAAGCTTCCTTCTCCTGTTCGAAGATATTTTAACGCATAGATCATCTGACAAAAAGCAAAGTAAAACTCTGTTTGATTGTCTTTTACCTTTTCCTCATAATTTGCCCAGGCAGGCAAATATCTGTAATGAGCAAAGCTGTAATCCGGAAGATGTCCGGCTCTTCCGTGTCCCAGATTCATTATGTGATTTTCTTTGATCTGAAAGACACTGTTTATATATCTTCCTTCCTCCGGGTGATCCTTCGCTGCCGGATTGTGTTTGAATGTCACCGGCCTTTCAGTTTCTTTTCCATCTTCTTCTAAAATTTCATAAAACTGAAAATTCGTATTGTTAATGACCAAAGAAGGTGTTCCGGCAAAATAGCGGTGTGCCCAGCTGTCTGCCAGCACATGCATGGCGATTCCGGCTGCTGCAGTCCCTTTCCCCTTTGCCAACTCTATGCAGGCCGGCAAAAGATCGCTGTTTACATCGCAGATCAGCTGATACTTTTGTCTGTATTCTTTTGATCCTCTTATTTCTTTTTCGTAAAGCTTAGCCGGAAGGAAGTGAAAGGATGCCCAGATACGAGTGACCTTTTGCAGGCTCAGGATATCTATTCTCTGCCCTACCATTTCCATGGGAAGCTGGGTTGTTGCTGCCAGAACCGGAGCTTGAATGCTTTCCAGCAGGCTTGCGGAACAAAAGTCCACAAATCCTGCGGCATAGCCTATTTTTTCGCATTCTTCTTTTTTGTATCCGGCCAGATAAGCAGCCAGATAAGTACCATAATAATGAAAATCAAGATTCATATACTGCTCCCTGCTGCAACCTTTCTTTCCATTTCTTTAAATTTTTTCCATACTTAACCATTTCCATGGAAGCATAGAAAGAAGAGATTTCTACAATCTGTGTAAAAGCCCAATTGAGCATATCTGTATACTCGGAAATATCCCGTGCACTAAAAAACAGGTTCAAAACAGAAAAGATCATAAAGATAATGCCCATACCAATGAAAAAACGACTGTTTTTTTCCCCTTTTGCATAGGCTGCAGCCGCACGACCGACCTTAAAGCGGATAAATACATCCAAAAAGGCAATTCCGATCAACACATAACCGAAGATATCATAGGCCACTTCATCCATATCCAGACTTTTCAATATAATCGTGTAGTCTTCTGATTGAAAAAGAATGATCATAAGAACCTTTAAAAAGTTCCATACTCCAAAGCTTATCACTGCCGCTCCGCTGATGACAAGGTTGCACTGACAGTGTCTGTATTCTTTTTGCATAGGTTTTTGCTCCGATTCAGCTTAACACATTTTTTCCGGGCGAACCTTTTGGTCGTACTCCTCGGAATTCATAAAACCAAGAGCAAGTACAGCCTCCTTCAGGGTTGTATTTTCTTCAAAGGCTTTGTGTGCACATTTGGCTGCATTTTCATATCCGATCTCCGGACTGAGGCAGGTAACCAGCATCAAAGAATTGTTGAGATTTTCTGTCATTTTTTCTTTTTTTGCCTTTATGCCGGAAACACAATTCTTTTCAAAGGAAGCCATGCCGTCTCCCAAAAGACGAATGGACTGGATCATGTTGTAGGCAAGCACCGGCATAAAGACATTCAGTTCAAAGTTTCCCTGACTTGCTCCGATCCCGATTGTTGCATCATTTCCCATAACCTGGATGGCAATCATGGTGATTGCTTCACACTGGGTCGGATTTACCTTGCCTGGCATAATGGAGCTGCCCGGCTCATTTTCCGGAATGGTAATCTCGCCAAGTCCGCAGCGTGGTCCGTTTGCCAGCCAACGTACGTCATTTGCAATTTTCATAAGGTTTGCAGCCAGCGCCTTTAATGCTCCTGAAGTGTAAACATAAGAGTCTTTTGAGGTTAATGCATGATATTTATTTTCATCCGGAACAAAGTTTTGTTTGGTATATTCCGAAATATATTCACATACAATTTTGTCAAAATCCTTTGGTGCGTTCAGACCGGTTCCTACTGCAGTTCCTCCAATGGCCAGCTTTGAAAGATGATTTAAAGAAGAAAGGATCATTTCCTTTGCTTCTTCCAGCATTCCTCTCCAACCGGAAATTTCCTGAGAAAAGCGGATCGGAACGGCATCCTGAAGATGGGTTCTTCCGATCTTGAATACCTCTTTATTTTCCTCCTCCAGGCGTTTTAAGGTTGCGATAAGCTTGTCGCAGGACGGAATCAAATACTCATATACAGACAAAACAGCAGCAATGTTCATTGCTGTAGGGAAGGTGTCATTGGAGGACTGGGACATGTTTACATGGTCATTTGGATGGATCTTTACCTCAGGATGATTGTACATAGCAAGGTGTGTAATTACCTCGTTTGCATTCATATTGGACTGAGTACCGGATCCGGTCTGCCAAACCTTTAATGGAAACTCCTCCATATATTTTCCTTCTGCAATCTGCAGACATGCCTCACAAATGGCTTCTGTTTTTTCTGCATCCAGCTTTCCAAGTGCATTGTTTGCTTTTGCACAGGCCATTTTCAGAATTGCAAAGGCTCTGATGACCTCTTTTGGAATGGTCTCTGTGCCAATGCGGAAATTTTCCAGAGAACGCTGTGTCTGTGCACCCCAGAAATGCTCTGCCGGAACCTTTACTTCTCCCATAGTATCATGTTCAATTCTATATTCCATTCGTATTATTCTCCTGTTTTTTCTAGTTTGATTTTACGGGCATAAAGCCACACGCCTTCATTATAATCCCAAGATGAAAAAGATGCATCTGTTTTTTTGTTTAAAAGAAGCCTGCCTTTTGCAGCAGGCTCTACTGCAAAAAACAGGCTTTCTCAATTAGGATCTCATTACTATGCCGTAATTTTTCTCCAGAATTCTTAATATTTTTTCTACATAACGATCGACGGTTTCAGTCTTCAGCTCTTCCTCACCCGGACGGAAGGTGATCGTAAAGGCCATGCTCTTCTTGTCCTGTGGAATCGGTGCTCCTTCATAAATATCAAAGAGTTTTACCTCTCGAATGTACTGATTTACACCCTTGATTGCCTCTTCTACCTGCTGGCAGGTAATGCTCTTGTCCATGATCAGTGCCAGATCTCTTTGTACAAGAGGGAATTTTGGCAGCGGTTCAAAGGAAGGAGTTACCTTTTCCATTTCGTAAAGCGGCTCCAGATCCAACTCAGCCAGATAAAGATCCGTTCTAAGATTTTCCTCTGCTGCAATATCGTAAGCAAGTTTTCCAACATATCCGATCTTCTTACCGTCAAGCATAACAGCTGCTGTCTGATATGGATGTGTGAAAGGCTCTGCCTCTGCCACATAGGCAAACTCGGTATGGAACTCTTCGGCAACCAAATCTACTGCTCCCTTTATGCTGTAGAAGTCCTCGTCCTTTCCAAAGAAAGCAAGCATCAGATGCTGATTTTCTTCCGGATAGTCTGTCAGTGGAAGGCTCTTTGGAAGAAATACCTTTGCAATCTCGAAAAGTCTTCCATCCAGAATACCGTTTTTCTGGTTTCTAACAACTCCATGGATCATGGAAGCGGTCAGATTGGTTCTCATAAGAGAAAGCTCCTCACTGATTGGGTTAATGATGCGGATTGCCTGCATCTGCGGTGCATCCTGTGGATAGCGAAGCATCTTCAAATCGGATGGGGAGAAGAAGGAATAATGTACACACTCATAAATTCCTGCGCCGCAAAGCTTCTCCATAAGCTTCATTTCCTTTGCCTGTCTCTCGTTCAGGCCTCCGGATGTAACTTCTGCAGATTTTAAGAAGGTCGGAGTAATATGCTCATAGCCATACATACGAATGACCTCTTCTGCAATGTCCTGATATCCTTCGATGTCTTCTCTGTATCCCGGGATATTTAAGTGAAGCACATCTCCGTCAATCTGGGGTTCAAGATTCAGATTTGTCAAAATACGGATGATGTCTTCGTTTGGAACGGTAATGCCAAGCACTCCGTTTACTCTTGAAATAGAAACCTCGATAGGTCTTCTTTCTATGCTGTTTCCGGTATTTCGATCCAGATGGCTTGCGGAAATCTTTCCTGCATTCAGCTCCTCTACTAAATGAAGCGCACGCTCCATGGCCATAACGGTGGTATATTCATTTGTTCCCTTTGAATACAGGGCGGAAGCATCTGTGCTTTTTCCTACTGCTTTTGCAGTTCTGCGGATGTTGTCTCTGGCGAATTTTGCTGCCTCAAACATAACAGCATTTGTGCTGTCTACAATCTCGGAATCCAGTCCACCCATAATGCCGGCAAGTCCAATCGGACCTCTTCCATCACAGATGCAAAGATTGCTGTGATTTAAAACATTTTCTTTTTCATCCAGAGTTGTAAATTTCTCTCCGTCCTGGGCGGTACGGACTACAATCTTATCTCCCTGAAGGTAATTGTAGTCATATGCATGCATCGGCTGACCAAGCTCCAGCATTACATAGTTTGTAATGTCTACAATGTTTGAAATGGCTTTTACACCCATAAGAGCCAATCTTCTTCTCATCCATGCAGGGGATTTTTTGATCTCTACATCGTATACATAGTGGGAAATAAAACGCTGGCAGTAATCCGGTGCCTCAATCTGAACATCCCACTTATCTAAGGTAAGATCTGTCTTGCTGTAATCAAGTGCTAATTTCTTTAATGGCTTATTTAAAACAGCAGCGACTTCTCTTGCGATGCCGTAAATGCTCTGGCAGTCCGGTCTGTTTGCGGTAATCGCAATATCAAAAATCCAGTCATCCAGGCCCAAAATCGGTTTTACATCGGCTCCGACCTCTGCATCGTCCGGCAGAAGCAGCAGACCATTGTATCCTGCTCCCTCGAACATATCCTCAGATACTCCGATTTCCATGCCGGAGCAAAGCATACCATGGGATTCATAGCCACGAAGCTTTCCTTTTTTGATGGTTGCAACACCAACTACCTCGGTACGCTCCCTGTTTGTTTCCAGAACGGTTGCTCCTACCAGAGCTGTCGGGAATTTTTTTCCTGCCTCTACATTGTCTGCGCCGCAGCAGATCTGAAAGGTTCCGTGAGGGCCGCAGTTTACATTGCATACATGAAGATGTGTATCCGGAATTGCTTCACAGGTTTCCACATATCCTACAACGACCTTGCTGATGTCCTTTCCCAGCTCGTATAATTCCTCTACCTCAAAACCGCAGGAAAAGAGCTTGTCCTGAAGCTCCTGCGGAGTACAATCTATCTCTACATATTCTTTTAACCAGCTTAATGGTGCGATCATTGCTCTTCCTCCATTTATCAATCATCAATCTGCTTCAGTACACGAAGATCAGATTCGAAAAGTAATTTGATATTGTTGATGCCGTATTTCAGCATAGTAGCTCTTTCGATACCGATACCAAAAGCCAGTCCGCTATATACTTCAGTATCAATTCCGCAGTTTTCCAGCACCTTGTTGTTTACAATACCTGCACCAAGAACCTCGATCCAGCCTGTGCCCTTGCAAAGTCGGCATCCTTTTCCGCCGCAGACAAAACAGCTGACATCAACCTCTACAGAAGGCTCGGTAAATGGGAAATAAGAAGGTCTCAGTCTTGTGGTAACGCCCTCGCCGAATACCTTCTGGCAAAACTCGTCCAGCATTCCCTGCAGATCGCAAAGAGTGATTCCTTTATCTACTACAAGTCCCTCCATCTGGCTGAACATCGGAGAATGGGTCGCATCGTCGTCGCTTCGAAATACCTTTCCTGGGGATAAGATCTTGATTGGCGGCTTGCTGTTCTCCATTACATGGATCTGACCTGCTGAGGTCTGGGTTCGAAGAAGAAATTCATCGCTTACATAAAAGGTGTCCTGCATATCTCTTGCCGGATGATCCTTTGGTGTATTTAATGCGGTAAAGTTGTAATAATCATTCTCAATTTCAACACCTTCGTATACGGTAAAGCCCATTCCTGCGAACGCATCGATCATAAGTTTGCGCATCTGTGTATTCGGATGCAGATTTCCTCTTGCAATCAGCTTGGCTGGAATCGTTACGTCGATTTTTTCACTTTCATAACGTTGCTGCAGCTCTGCAGCCTTTGCTTTTTCGTTTAATGATTCAATGTTGTCCAGTACCCACTGTTTTAATTCATTTACGCCTTTTCCGTAGTCTGCCTTTTCCTCTTTCGGAATATTGCGCATTTCTTTCATCAGTGCGCTTACAAGACCGTTTTTGCTGTCCAGATATTTTTTACGCAATTCATAAATGCTCTGGGAATCTTCTTTTCCCTCTGCTTCCTCTAAGAACTGAGCTTTCAGCTCTTCAAAAACCTTCTGTGCCATCACATTTCTCCTTGTTGCTTTTTTTAACATGCAAAAAACCTGCCGCCGGCAGCATTTCTTGCATACTTTGGTATAAAAAATGCCCGTCCGATATCCTTTCGGATATGGGACGAGCACGTATTATCTTCGTGTACCCGCGGTACCACCCATGTTCACCTGCTGGCAGGTGCACTTTCTATTTTCTTGTAAGACTCCTGAGCTGAAATTCATTTTGAAGCTTCCTGTTCATCTCTCAGCCGATGAATGAACTCTCTTCATAGGAAGTTTTTTCAAAACTACTTACACCCAATCAACGCCTTTCTCATTTTATAAATGAGAGATTTACTTGTCAAGATTTAATTTTCCCGAAATATTCCTTTACCAGCTTAAATACCGTACCACTTAAAAGAAGTAGGGATATCAGGTTCGGGATTACCATAAAGCCGTTGCAGGTGTCGGATATATTCCAGATCAGATCCAGATCCACAGTAGCACCTAAAATTGCAACAAAGGAATAAATTACCAAAAAGAGCTTTGTCCATTTTGAAGAAAATACGAATTCTACGCAGCGCATGCCATAAAGTCCCCAACCGAGAATGGTTGAAAATGCAAAGCAGATCATTGCAATTGCAATAAAGATAGATACTCCGCTGCCATAGGTTGCGGTAAAGCCGCTGATGGTAAGCTCTGCTCCGGCAGCCGAGCCATAGTTTACAGCTGCACCGCTGCAAAGAATAACCAGAGCTGTAAGAGTGCAGATTACGATGGTATCCGCAAATACCTCAAAGATTCCGAACATACCCTGATGAACCGGATCCTTTGTGTCCGCACAGGCATGAGCAATGGAGCCGGTACCAAGACCTGCCTCATTGGAGAAGATTCCTCTGGAAACACCTCTTCGCATACACATGAAGATGCTTCCGACTACACCGCCTGTTACTGCAGATGGGTTGAAGGCTCCTTCAAAAATCGACTGAAATACTCCAGGTACCTTATCGACATTCAAAAATACAACGCCCAAAGCAAGCACTACATAAAAGAGCGCCATAAAAGGAACAAGCTTTTCTGTAACATTTCCGATTCGTTTGATTCCGCCGATCAGGATGATTGCAATCAAAAAGGCAATGATGATTCCGATGATCAGTTTTACCAAAAAGAGGTTTGAAGGATCTACTACATTAAAGTTTACCAAAGCTTCATTGATCGCTACCGTAATGGTATTTACCTGCGTTGCGTTTCCAGTACCAAAAACAGTTAAGATACCAAGGATACAGTAGACAATCGCTAACCAGTACCACTTCTTTGAAAGACCGTTTTTGATGTTGTACATGGGTCCGCCTACAAGCTCTCCATCCTGATTTTTCTCCCTGAAATGCACTGCAAGTGTTACCTCAGCAAATTTGGTACACATTCCGAGCAGCGCAGAGCACCACATCCAAAAAATCGCTCCGGGTCCGCCTAAGGCAATGGCCCCTGCTACACCGGCAATGTTTCCGGTTCCGATTGTGGCTGACAAAGCCGTACAAACCGCCTGAAACGGAGTCAGTGCCCCATCGGAAGCATCTTTTTTTGCAAACATTTTTCCAAAGGTTGTCTTGATTGCAAATCCAAATTTTCGAATTTGAAGAAACCTTGTTCGAAAGCTAAGAAACAAGCCGACTCCGATAATGCAAACCATAGCCGGCACGCCCCAAATAAAATTGTTTAAGGCACTGTTTACTTCTGATATGACATCCAGCATAATTTCCCCCTTCTAAATCTGCGTTTATTTACGCACAGTAACTTATTTATTTTAATGATTTATACGGTTGTCGTCAATTGTGTATTTCTTTAAAATGTACGAAAAGCCAACAAAAAACTTCTTTAAGAAAAGCTTTTTTTTTGGTTCAGCAATATTTCCATAGCTTTTGCTTGCTTTTTCTTTATTCTTGTGTATAGTGAATTTATAAATTGTTTATAAATAAGGGAGGTTATTAAAGTGGATCAAATTGATGTGCTTATTAGCTTTGGAATCGGAGCTGTTTTGTTAATTGAGGGAATCATGAGTATTGTCCAGAAAAGATTCGTGGGTACAGACAAAAAATCCCTTGAAAAGTATACCGAAGAATCAATCCGCAAGACTGCTGTCAGCAGTGGAATTGTTGCTGTAATTGTCGGCATCGTCATCATTGTTCTTCGTCTTCAGGTGTCACATATCATTGATATCGGTATCGGCGATTCCTTCTTGATGGAGATCATCGTTCTTGTTGTCTGCGTTCTTATTTATGCACTTTCCGTTGCACTCGGATTGAAAAAGAAAACGGATAAGGACAAGGAAGACGAAGGTCAATATATTGACGAAGATTAATTGCATCACGTACTTTAAAAGGTAGAAGTTTCTTCTACCTTTTCTAATATACCAAAGTATACAGGATAAGCTACCAGTGGCAGCTTCCCTGTATTCAGACTACACATTTCCAGGAAAGGAACATTTTATGATACAAGTAGAACACCTTACAAAACAATTCCGAAACGGGAAAAAAGTTCTGGTTACCCTCAATGATAACAGTTGGGAAGCCCAGGACGGAGCAATTACCGGCTTTATCGGTCACAACGGTGCTGGAAAAACGACTACATTAAAAATTATGACCGGAGCAATGCGTCCGACAAAGGGCCGCATTTTGCTAAATGGCAAAGACATCCAGACCGACTCTCTGGAAGCAAAAAAACAGTTCGGTTATGTTTCAGACAGCCCAGATCACTTTCTGCGATTAAAAGGAATTGAATATCTTAACTTTATTGCAGATGTCTATGAGGTGGATTCTGCCAAGCGTGCTCCTTTTATTAAGGAATATGCAGAGCGTTTTGATATTGCAAATGCTCTGAACCAGTCGATTCTCTCTTATTCCCATGGTATGCGTCAGAAAATCATGATCATGGGTGCTTTGATCCACGAGCCTTCCATCTGGCTTCTGGATGAGCCAATGACAGGTCTGGATCCTCAGTCTGCTTATGAATTAAAATTGATGATGAAGGAGCATGTTGCCAAAGGACACTCAGTTCTTTTCTCTACCCACGTTTTAGAGGTGGCTGAAAAGCTTTGCGATCACATTGTATTGATCAAACATGGAAACATCAAGTTTACCGGTACCCTTCATGAATTAGAAGCGAACTATCCTGAGCATACATCTCTGGAAGAGATCTTCCTTGATATCAACAAAAACACGGAGGAAGAAAATGAATAAAGTACTGAATCTGGCCAAAGTGCTCCAAAAATGCGGAAGCTCCAACGAAGAGGCCCTGAGGAACAAGGCGGATTTTAATTCAAATCTGTTGGCTCTTATTTTCACAGCAGCAGGATGTGTCCTGATGTTCTGGGTTGGAACGAAAATCAGTCTTCTTTCTGCGATTGGCATGGATGCTTCTGCCGTTTTTGAGATGCTCTTTTTTGCCTGTGCGATCGTCATATTGATTATGAATATTCCCCACGTTGTGAACCAGTTTTATATGTCAAATGATCTTTCAATCCTTATGGTACTTCCCTATAAGCCGGTTCAGATCTTAGAAGCCAGAATTTTAAATGCTATTAAGGTGCCTTATTTGATCAGCCTGGTGCTGACCATACCAGCAGGTCTTTCCTATGCATTTTTTAATCCGATGCCTGCTTCCTTCATTCTTGCTTTGATTCTGGCCTTTGTATGCATCCCGATTTTGGTCTTTTCCTTTGTATCTGCCGTAATCATACTGATTATGAGTGTTGCAAAAGGCCTTCGAAACAAAGATTTTCTGAAAACCATTGGTATTATTTTAGTCTTTGCTCTTTTGGTCCTTTACATGATTCTGGTACAGACCTCAGGTGAGGGCAATCAAATGATGGCCAATGCATTTCAGGCATTTGGAACGGCAAGCAGCATTCTTCCCATCAACTTTGCTCTGCACAGTCTTATGGAGGGCTTTCAGATTCTTTCTGTTCTGGAAGTTTTAGGTATTACCGCTGCTTTTGCCCTTGTATTTTGGCTATTTGCTTCAAAACTGTATGTAAACAGCGCTCTTTCCATGCAGGAAACCTCTTCCGGTGGAAAATTACTGGAGATCAAGGACATTGAACAGCTTTCTGCAAAAAAATCAATTGTAAAAAGCTATTTCAAAAAAGAAGCTGCCATGATCTGCAGAGAGCCTGCCTACCTGATGAATGGATTTCTGTATACTTTGGCTATGCCTATCCTCATGCTGGTTCTCAACATTTTGCAAATGCCTTCCTTTGGGATCAGTCTTTCAGACCTGCTAAGTACGGATTTTGCCATCATTATATGGATGATTATGTGCACCATAGAGCTTACCTTTTCCGCCTGCTCCATCAATGCAATTGCATGCTGCCCTCTGTCCAGGGAGGGAAATGAGCTTGGCTTTTTGAAATCTACACCGATAGCAGTTTCGGATATTTTAAAGGCAAAGCAAAGGATTGCTCTTGTAATTTGCTCCCTTGGATGTACAAGCTTTCTTGTAATCGGAGGAATCATCCTTTTGGCATTGGGGCTCCTGCCTTTCTGGGCGATCCTTATGGCACTTGCCCTTAATATTCCTTTGGTATATACAATTGTAAACTTCAATATGATCCATGACCTGAAGAAGCCTTACTTCGACTGGGAAACAGAAGCACAGATGCTCAAAAAAACAACCGGTGCAGTTTCTTACATTCTTCTTTTTGTAGGATGCCTTGCTCCTTTGGCTGCTACCATATTGATCATAATATTTGGTTTTCTAACTGTAACGACTGTCAATCCCTGGCTTATTTATACTGCAGCTCTGGCTGCCTCCATTGTACTTGCCGTATTGACAAACCATTTTCTCTATCAGATTGGGGAAAGGGTTATGAAAAAACTTTAATCTGTTACACAGGATAAATCCCATATAAAAAAGCTGTACACAGACTGGTATGCTCTGGCTAAACCATAAAAGCCACAGTATATCAGTCTTTTGTGTATTTACAATATTTATAATATTATAGTTTCTACTTCTTCTTGTGACGGAATCGATGGTGCTGCGCCAGGTCTGGCAACTGCAATTGCTGACGCTTTGGCTGCAACACGCATGGCATTCTCCGGAGAACTGCCATTTAAAATGCCACCTATAAAATACCCGGTAAAAGTATCTCCGGCTGCTGTTGTATCCACTGCCTTTACCTTAAAGATCTCCTGGCTAATACACTGCTTTCCGTCATAATAAATGGATCCTTTTTCTCCCTGTGTCAATACGATCACTGCCCTCGGAAATGCTGTTTTGATTTCCTCTATCAGAACTTTTCCGTCTTTGTCATTTGGCAGTTCTTTTTCTAATAACTGCTGAGCTTCTATTTCATTCAGAATAAAATAATCAATCTTATCAAGCGGAAGTTCCGCTATCTTTTCATTCATAGGAGATGGATTCAAAATAATGCGCATACCTTTCCCTTTTGCCTGACTGACAAGATATGGAAGATTATTAATTTCGTTCTGTATCAAAAGCCAGTCCTCTTTGTCAAACTGGTCCAGCACTTCATTTATATATTTCTCATCAATTTTCTGATTCGCTCCGCCATACAGCAGGATACAGTTATCTCCCTGCAGATCATTTTGGATAATTGCATTGCCTGTTCGGACCTCGCTCTGCACTTTTACATATTCTGTATGAACCCCTGCTTTATCCAGTGCTTCCAGAAGCATCTTTCCATCTTCCCCGATCATGCCGGCATGATATACCTCCACTCCTGCTTTTGCAAGCGCAATTGACTGATTTAATCCTTTTCCGCCTGTAAATACCTGAAGACTTTTCGATGATAGGGTCTCTCCTTTATTTACGAAATGATCCACTTTATATACATAATCAATATTCAAAGATCCAAATGATAACACACGCATAGTTTAATGCCTCCCATACAATATTTTATCCGATATATGCTCGTTGAACCACTGGATAACCGGTCCCATCATAAACGCCGTAATAACAGTTCCCGGTCCGATCACTACACTGCAGACTACTCCGATTCCGCAGCAGATCAGGTCTGAACCGATTCTACATACGCGGAAAGGAACTTTCTTCTGCCTATCTGCAATTGTAAGTGCAACAGCATCGTATGCAGAAACACCCATATCTGCGGTAAAATACAATGATGTCGAGAATCCTACGATACATAGGCATACAATCAGTAATGTAATCCGTCCTACAAACGAAATCTGTATCGGTATTTTATCTAATATGTGTTTCATTATACCCGCCGTTGTCCCACATAACAACAAGTTAAAAACCGTAGCGATCCCGACCAGCCGCCGATTAATTATAAACCTAAATTATTCACGGCATTGCCGCAGCCTTATTTAAAACTTGTAATTTATATCAACCTGTGAGATAATATGACTATATTGAGCATTTGTTGAGTCGAAAATAAAAACTAATGAGGTTGATTATGGGGTTAGAAGATCGTGACTGGTACAGAGATGCATACCGAGAAAAAGAGCGCAAATATGATGGTGATTTTAGTTTGCATGGAAATTATAAAAAACAATTTTCTACTAACGAAACCTCTTTCAAAAAAGCCCCTAAAAATAATGCTTTGAAACCACTCACCACAATTGTTATAAGCTTTTATGGATCAATTGCGGCGCTTATACTTACATCGATAACAAGGTTCGCTGTTATATCAGTTATTTGTATGTTCGTTTATAATATTTGGATGCTCATAAAT
The DNA here is from genome assembly GCA_963624695.1 of bacterium. GTDB lineage: Bacteria > Bacillota > Clostridia > Lachnospirales > Lachnospiraceae > Alectryocaccobium. Next base: position 711 of record CAVFRH010000060.1, on the reverse strand, counting down.
ACTTTCAAGTCAAGACCAAAAACTGGTATTGGAACGAAAATTTTAGCTGTGATTTTCTTTTGCGTTTCAGAAGCACTTTGCGGATTAATCATATATTTGACGATAATTTACCCACTAATTTGACAACAGTCACAAAACGAAAAGACAAAAATGACAAAATCCATTTAAATAAAGATTTCTTCGTCCTTATCGTACATGTTCTGAATTTTGTCGTACAATCTAGTTGTGATTTTTGTACAATTACTGTATAACCGGATCAAATATATGGAGGTGATAAGGATGTCTATTACTGCGACAGAATTAAAAAACAACCTTGGAAAATATCTTTTACTTGCATCAACAGAAGATATTTTCATTACACGTAATGGCAAGGTTATTGCCAAACTTACCAACCCTTACCAAGATAGAGTTGATATTGCGAAATCGCTATTTGGAATTTTGCCATCTGACATGACTTTAGAAGATTCTATAGAAGAGAGATTTGATAAAATATGAAAGCTCTTATTCCTATTTATACTCCTGAAACATTTATTGATCATCTGCTTAAACAATAACATTCACCAAAGTCTGAACTTGCTCGAGACCTTGGTGAATGTCGCGATAACCTGAGAAACTCGTAAAACGTATTTCTCATAGTTTAAATCCTAACTTTAAAATTCATAAATAAAATCCTTTCGCTTGTTGTAGGCGGAAACCCACTTCCCTTGGGAG
>CAVFRH010000059.1:0-4333 GCA_963624695.1 bacterium | reverse complement strand
TCCATATAGACGGTATTCGTGTGGATGCAGTTGCAGCTCTTTTCCTGAACAACTTTGACAGAGGAGAGTATCGTCCAAACCGTTTCGGAGGGCTGGAAAACATCGAAGGAATGGGCTTTGTAAGGCAGTTTAATGATGCAATCCATGAAAACAGCCATGCATTTACCATTGCAGAGGATTCCTCCATACAAAGTGGGGTTACAGATTCTACAGACAATATGGGCTTTGGCTTTGACTTTAAATGGAATCTTGGCTGGATGAACGATGTCCTGAAATATCTGAAAAAAGATCCAATCTATCGCAAATACCATCACGGAAAGCTGACCTATACATATGACTATGCCTTTACCGAAAATTTTGTATTGGTTCTTTCTCATGATGAGGTTGTTCATCTGAAGCATTCCATGCTGGAAAAAATGCCGGGAAGCATCCAGGACAAATTCAGCGGCCTGAAGGCTCTGTATGCACTTCAGTTCCTTTCACCCGGAAAAAAACTCCTCTTTATGGGACAGGATTTTGCCGAGGACAGAGAGTGGGATGAAAAAAGAGAGATCAACTGGGCATTTGCCAGCGACTTCGGTCACAGAGATGTAATGCAGTGCGTAAAGAATCTTCTGGGACTGTACAGAACCTATCCATGTTTGTATGCGGACTCAAAAGACAGAAGTACCTTTGAATGGGTAAAGAGTGATGACTCAGACAGAAATATAATTGCTTACATCAGAAGAAATCCATGGAATTATGATGGTGCATTGCTGATCATAGCGAACCTTTCACCATCTGCTTACGGTGATTATTCCTGCGGGGTTCCTTTTGAGGGAGCCTATGAAAGAGTCTTCAGCACCTATGACAGTCTCCCAGGACAGGGAAGTCCCGAGGAGCTTGGCGGTGTTCCGGCAATGCTGGCACAGGAAGGCTTGTGCGATGGACGGTCGTACCATATTTCTTACGGTTTGCGACCAAATGAGGTAATCGCATTAAAGCTTCCAAAAGAACCGGAGACCAAGAAAAAGAAAAGTACAAGATCTGCGGCAAAAACAGGCAGCAAGAGTACAACAAGAAGGAAAACAGCTGCGAAAAGTACAAAGAGTACAAAAAGCACAACAAGCGGAAGAAAGAAAAGCACAAAAACGGTAAAAGAATAGAAGTAAGTATCCCGGAGGGAAAAACCTTCCGGGATGTTTTATGCGGAGAACTATAAGATATGCAGGAAAAAGAATGGGGATTAAATAAGCCGGGGGCTGCTCTTAGCGACAGGCCGGTGCGAATCCTTCGTTACCAGATCAAAAAGGAAGAGGAAGGATTGACAGTCAGGGAGTACCTGAATAAAAAAGTCAAGCTTTCAAATCATCAGATCAGCAGTCTGAAATTTCGTGCAGACGGAATTGTGGTGAATGGAAGGACAAGAAGAGTGACCTGTGTTTTGCAGGAGGGAGATCTTTTGCAGATTGGATTAAAAGAGGCAGGAAACAGCTACCTTCTTCCGGGAGAATTTAAAGAGCCGCCTGAGATTTTGTATGAGGATGAAGACATGCTGATCGTAAATAAGGTAAGGGGAATGGTGTGTCATCCCTCACCAGGGCACTATGCAGACAGTCTTGCAAACCAGGTGGCCTTTTATGCTCAGAGCAAAAAGGAGGACTGGACAATTCGCCTGATCGGAAGACTGGACAGCGATACAAGCGGGGTTCTGCTCTTTGCAAAAAATTCTGAAACAGCTGCGCTTTTAACAAAGCAAAGAGAAGAAGGAAAAATGAAAAAAAGCTACCTTGCACTTTGCAAAGGTGTGATCGAGGAGGAGTACGGACAGGTAGAGATTCCCATAAGCAGGGATGAAAATCGCCTTGGAAAAATGATTCCGAATCCAAATGGAAAAAGTGCCAAAACCTTTTATCAGGTTTTGGAAAGAGAAGAAGAGAGCTGTCTGCTGGACATTAAAATTGAGCATGGCCGTACCCACCAGATCCGGGTCCACATGGCTTATGCCGGGCATCCTTTGATTGGAGATCCGTTTTACGGAGATGGAATTGAGGGAAGAGATCATACACTTTTACACGCATATACTCTGTCTTTTGTCCATCCTTTTTCGGAAAAAAGAATCGAGATAAAGGCACCGATTCCAAAGGATATGTTAACTTACATCAAAGGGCCTTTCGAAGGGAAAAGATAAATTTCTTGCGAAAATGAAGAATTAATGATAGAATTTGCAGGTTAAACTTAGAAACACATAAAGCATAATCGAGGAAATTGTTTTGAAAAATAAAAGAAACCTGATAAGCATTGGAATTTTGCTTATACTTGTATTGCTGACTTTATGGGCATTTTTAAAAGGACAAAATATAGACGAGCTTATAGATGCCATGCATTCTGCAGATCCGTACTATATTTTTCTTGCTATTGTTTGTGTAGTTGTTTTCCTTTTCGGACAGGGCTTTATTTTCCGATATCTTTTAGCTGTGCTGCATCAGAGTACAAATATCTTTAAATGTATAGGGTATTCTCTGAAGGGTTATTTCTTTTGTAATGTGACTCCCTTTCAGATCGGCGGCCCGCCAATACAGATTTATTCCATGAAAAAAGACAATATACCAATTCCGGTAGCATCCATGATCGTTTTGATCGCAGCGACCGTTTACAAGGTAGTGCTGATCCTGCTGGGCTTTGGACTGATCATTTTCGGTCAGAGCTTTCTGAGCGAGTATATCGGGATGTCCGTAGTCATAATGGGAATTGGCTTGTTTTTGACCTGCGGATTCTGTTTTATTCTCTTTATGTTTATGTTTCATCCAAGGCTTGCCAAAAAAGCAATTTTTAAATTCTTTCGCTGGCTTGAGAGAAGGCATTTAATGAAGCATAAGGACGGAAGAGAAGAAAAAATTGAAGCAGGTATGTCAAAATATACCCAGACGGCAGATTTTTTTCGGACTCATGGGAGCTCAATGGTTGTGCTGCTGATCTTAACTACACTGCAGAGGGTTTGTCTTTTCTCTGTTACCTATTGTGTATACAGGGCGTTGGGTTTTGCCGGAGAGTCCATGATAAAGATCGTTATCATGCAGGCCGTCATTTCTCTGTCGGTAGATATGCTCCCGATTCCGGGTGGTGTTGGCTTGAGTGAGGCGCTCTTTTCAAAGATTTTCCAAACCATATTTACGTCTGCAAGTCTGCTTCCAGCTTTGGCTTTGAGCCGCGGAATCAGCTATTATGTGCAGCTTTTGATCTGTGCGGCATTTGTTTTTATTTCCAGATATGCATTCGCAGGAAGAAGAAGAAAGGCAGCAGAATATGCAAAATCAGCGTAACTACCAGCGGGAGCTGGAGGCAACAATCAACGCAATTGAAAAGGGACAGGTTCCGAAGCTGCTGCTTCACAGCTGCTGTGCGCCATGCAGCAGCTACTGTCTGGAGTATCTTTCGGAATTTTTCGAAATTACAGTATTTTATTACAATCCCAATATTGAACCGGAAGAGGAATATCGCTTCCGTGTAAGAGAAATCAAAAGACTTACAGAAGAGATGCCTTTTCGACATCCGGTGACCTTTCTAGAAGGAGAATATGACAATGCTCTTTATCACAATGTGGTGAAAGGCCTGGAGGAAGAAAAAGAGGGCGGGGCAAGATGTGAAATGTGCTTTAGACTAAGACTGGAAAGAACAGCACAGTTGGCGAAAAAAGAGAAATTTGATTACTTCACGACAACTTTATCAATAAGCCCCTTGAAATCTGCACAGAAACTGAATAATATTGGGGAGGAAGTCGCAGAAAAATACGGGATCCGTTATCTAAACTCGGATTTTAAGAAGAAGGGCGGATACCAAAGATCAATCGAACTTTCAAAGCAATATGAGCTTTATAGGCAAAATTATTGCGGCTGTATCTACAGCAAAAGATAAAATCAGGAAAAGAGGAACGTGAAATGGCGCAGCTTTGGGGCGGCAGATTTACAAAGGAAACCGATAAACAGGTATATGATTTCAATGCATCCGTTTCCTTCGATAAAAGACTTTACAGGCAGGACATTAGAGGCAGCAAGGCACATGTTACCATGCTGGCTGCAAGCAAGATCCTGACAGAAGAGGAAGCAGAAAAAATCAAGGCAGGACTGGACAGCATTTTAGAGGATGTGGAAAAGGGAAGCCTGGTTATTACAGATAAATATGAAGACATTCACAGCTTTGTAGAGGCAAATCTGATAGAGCGGATCGGGGACACCGGAAAGAAGCTCCATACCGGCCGAAGCAGAAACGACCAGGTTGCCTTAGATATGAAGCTTTACATCCGTGATGAGATTAAGGAAATCGATCAGAGGGTTTTCTCTCTTCTAGATGTAAT
>CAVFRH010000058.1:0-28422 GCA_963624695.1 bacterium | reverse complement strand
CTGCCATGAAAGCATTGCCGGTATTATTGCCGGAAGGCTGAGGGAAAAATACCACAAACCTGCCTTTGTTCTTACCGACTCCGGCACAGAGGTAAAAGGATCCGGCCGATCAATCGATGAATTTTCCATGTTTCAGGAAATGAACAAATGTAAGGATCTCTTTACAAAATTTGGAGGGCACCCATTAGCTGCAGGTCTTTCCCTCCCACGGGAAAATGTCCCTCTGTTTCAAAACAGGATCAATGCAGGCTGCACCCTGACGGAAGATGACCTCCTTCCGAAAATCCATATCGATATGCCCATGCCTATCAGCTATATCCGTAAGGACCTGGTTGCTGACATTGATAAGCTAAAGCCTTTCGGAAAAGGAAATCAAAAACCGCTTTTTGCCCAGAGGGATTTACTTGTCCTGCACCCCACTGTTGTTGGGAAAAACAAAAACGTACTTCGCATGCAGCTGACAGATGAAAACGGATTCTATATTGATGGCATTTATTTTGGCGATGCTCTGGAATTTTTCGAATATCTAAAAAGCCATCCCAAAATTTCTATTGTATATTACCCAAGCATCAATGAATTTCGAGGCTCTTCTACCCTGCAGGTTGTAATTACAAATTACAGATAATAAACCATTTTGGATTTTCCCATACAGAAAACCTGCCACCGGCAGCTTTCCTTGCATACTTTGGTATAACGCAAAAACTGCGATGCATGTGCACCGCAGTTTTTTGTTTAATTTTTATTTGAATTTTCTCTTACGTCTTGGCTGACTGCTGTACTGAGATTTATCAACTGCTTTTTTCTTTGCAGTCTTTTCCTTTGTCTGTGCAGTCTGTGTTTCCTGCGCTGTACCTTCTTCTGAAGAAGCATTTTCTGTTTCCTCATTTACTGGAAGTGCCGGCAGATCCACTACTTTCTTTTTGCCAACCTTGGTTTTAAATACATACCACATGGAACCGGTTATGAAAATAGAAGAATAGGTTCCTGCGATCAGGCCAATGATGATCGGCAATGAGAATTCCCGAATAGATGGAACACCCATAATGAACAATACAAAAATTGTAATAAAGGTAGTGAATGTAGAATAAATACTTCTTGTCAGAGTCTGCGTAATAGATGTATTTACAATATCTCGCAGAGCCTGTCCCTTCATAACTACCAGGTTTTCCCTGATTCGGTCGAAGATAACGATTGTTGCATTGATGGAGTATCCCAGAATCGTCAGCATAACTGCGATAAAGGTACTTCCTACAGACAATCTGAACCAGGTATAAAATGCAAGTACAACAAAGAGGTCATGGATCAAAGCAATAACTGAGCTTGATGCAAAACGGATATCACGGAAACGAATCCAAATATAGATCAGCATACAGATAATTGCTATGATTGCTGCACGAAGAGCATTGCTTCTCATCTCTCCGCTTATGGTAGAAGAAATATTTTCAGATTCGATTGCACTGCTATCTACTCCGTCAAAATTTTCTCCCAGCAAATTGCTAAGCTCTGTTCTTTCATCAATATCCAGCTCTCTTGTCTTGATTACAACTCTTGTTGTTCCGGAAACCTGCTGGAACTGGATGCTCTGATCACCTGTTACTTCTGCTACAACCGGCTTTACCTCGCTGTCCAGCTCATCCAGAGTGAACTCCTGATTAAAGTCTACCGTAGTTGCTGTTCCACCTACAAAGTCAAGGCTGAAGTTCATAGCCTTTCCTTCGCTGGAATTGAATACCGCCATTCCAATTGGTGCAGATGCAACCAGGATAATCGCAATTGCAAAGAAAACAACTTTTCTTTTCAGGAAGTTGATTGGTTTTCTGATCTTGATCTTTCCGTAGAATTTCTCGCTTCGGATACCGATTCCGTAGAATGCATAACTGATCAGTCTGGAGATTACCAATGCTGAGAACATAGACAATACAATACCTACTCCCAGGGTAATGCCGAATCCACGGATTGTTCCGGTTCCCATTGCACAAAGAATCACTGCTGCGATCAGTGTTGTTACGTTTCCGTCCAGAATCGCGGAAAATGCTTTTTTGAAACCTTCACGGATTGCTCCCATCATGCTTCTTCCCGCTGATAACTCTTCTCTCATACGGGCGTAAATAATAACATTGGCATCGACAGCCATACCGATGGTTAAAATAACACCTGCGATACCCGGAAGGGTAAGGGTAATATCAAAGGCATTGATTGCGATCAGATCCATAAATGTAAAGATCAGCAATGCCCATCCGGAAGCCAGACCGGAAATGCGATATACCAAAATCATAAAGATGAATATAATCAAAATGCCGATAATGCCGGCGATCAGACTGGTGCTGAGTGCTTCCTGTCCAAGGGATGCTCCTACTACATTGGAATAAACCTCTTCCAGTTCAAGAGAAAGAGAACCGATACGAATATAGGATGCTAAGCTTCTTGCCTCCTCCAGATCACTCATTCCGTCAATCTGTGCTGTTCCGCCTGTAATGGCCTCTTTTACAGTAGGTGCGCTGACTACGCTACCATCGTAAACGATGTAGATCTGACTTCCTACATTGTTTGTAGTGGCATCTGCAAATTTCTGTTTTCCCTCTTCTGTAAAGGTCAGCTCTACAACGTACTCACGAATTCCTGTGCTAGAATTCGTATAAGTCACGCCCTGAGCATCTGCTACGTCAGATCCTTCCAGAAGAACCTCGCCGCTGCTGTCCATAAACTGCAAAGAACCCGGCTTTCCAAGTTCTTCCAGGATTGTTGCCGCATCAGAAACGCCTGGAATCTCGATTGCGATTCGATTCGTTCCCTGCTGATATACAGAAGCTTCTGTACTGTATTGCTCCACACGAAGCTGCAGTTTATTGATAGTATCATCCATTTCTTCCTGCGTTGGATTTTCCTCTGTTGCTTCATAGGTGATGCTTACACCACCAGAAAGGTCCAAGCCGGTCTTTATGTTCGCCATACAGCCGATTTTTGCTTCGCCCCATCCGACAATGGTAGTATACCCCAGAAGAACAGTCAGTATTGCAATCAATACTAAGACTGCAACGCTCGTTTTTTTCTTCATTTGTCTTAATCCTCTCTGTTAATCTCGCTTTCAGCGGCTTTTATCATCAACGCACATTCTACCCTTTTTCTCTGCATCGCGCAACCGATTTCATAAACCGAGTTAATGTTCTGCTTGAAGTTGTAGGAGTTTGCAGCACAGCCGCCGCTGCAATAAAATCTTGCAAAGCATTCGCTGCATTCTTTTTTACTGTATACGTTGACATCGCCGAATTCTCTGACAAGCTCAGGCTTGATCACTCCGTCATTTACATTTCCCAGACAGAAGTCATCTTTTCCAACAAACTGATGGCAAGGATAAAAATCGCCCCAGGGCGTAACTGCCAGATATTCAGTTCCGGACCCACAGCCAGACAAGCGTTTGTAGACGCAAGGGCCTCCGGCCATATCTATCATAAAATGGAAAAAGTTAAAGTCTTCTCCTCTTTTTTTCCTCTCTACCATTTCCTTTGCCAGCAGGTCGTACTGCTCCATTATAATTGGGAGATCCTCTTCTTTTATAGAGTAATCATCCTCCGGCAAAGCGACTACCGGCTCTACGGAAATCTGCTTGAAGCCAAGATCAGCCAGATGCAGAACATCTGCGGCAAAATCAAGATTGTAATGTGTAAAGGTTCCTCTTACATAATAATTCATCTGATTGCGGCTTTCCGCAAATTTCTGAAATTTCGGAACAATGAGATCATAGCTTCCTGCTCCCTTACGGAAAGGACGCATTCTGTCATGGACTTCTTTTCTTCCATCAATACTAAGAACCACATTTCCCATTTCACGATTGCAGAATTCCATTACCTCATCATTCAAAAGAACACCGTTTGTAGTCAGGGTAAAGCGGAATTTTTTATTGTACTTTTCTTCCTGTGAACGTCCATAAGCTACGAGATCTTTTACCACCTGCCAGTTCATAAGCGGCTCTCCGCCGAAAAAGTCCACCTCAAGGTTTACTCTGCTTCCGGAATTTGCGATCAGGAAATCTAGTGCCTTCTTTCCGACTTCGAAGGACATCAGCTCTCTGTGGCCGTGATATTCTCCTTCCTCCGCAAAACAATATTTGCAAGCGAGATTGCAATCATGGGCAATGTGAAGGCACAAAGCCTTAACAACTACCTGTCTCTCTTTGAAGAGATCAATTTTATCTTTGTAGATGTCTTCTGTATACAGCGAACCTTCTTTTTTGAGCTGTTCGATTTCATCCAGTGCTTCTGTAATTTCTTCCTTTGGATATTTTCCGGAAAGATTCTTATAAATTTCTTCTGCACTCTTTTGGGCATTCAGTTCGTCCAACACATCATAAACCAGATCATCAACCACATGAACCGATCCGCTGTTTTCATCCAGTACTATATTATAACCGTTGTTTTTATATTGATGAACCACGGTGTCTCCTTTTCTCTTTCACACAACAAAGTGTTCCCGGCATTTTTTTAAATGTCAGGAACACTGTATACTTGTTATTTCTGTTCGATTTTGTCTTCAGACAATTACTTTTTTACCTGCTCACAGCTCTGGTTTCCTACTGTACAAGATGTCTTGCAAGCAGACTGGCAGGAAGTCTGGCACTCACCACATCCGCCTTTTTTCAATGTATTCTGAAGATTTCTTGTATTTAAAGATTTCACGTGTTTCATAGCTTTTCTCCTTTTTAACGCTTTTATTCAAAATAATCCCACTAAGTATATCATAAGAGTTTATGAAATTAAAGTGTTTTTTCGTCTCTGTCGCAAGATTCTGAAAATTCTGTGCGTTCCCTGGAGTATTTATTGTCCAGCTTTGCACGCTCTTTGTCTATGCTCATTTTTTCTGCCACAACAAGTGCACCGACTCCAAAGGTCAGACAGATCATAAGTGGAAGATAGTAGTAATCTTCATCGCCTGTCTTTACCGGAGTAGGAGTAATGCTGCTGTTGGCAGTTGTCTGCTGCTGACTGACAACATTTGCAGCAGCTGAGGAACTAGCACTGTTTTTTCTGTTTACAGTTCCGGTTCCTACAAGGTCTCTTCCAGGAAGCGCACGCATTAAACTGGTGCTCGTATTCACCGGAGCCTGTAAAGCAACCGGCTCCTCCAGCGAAATTGCCATAATCTCTTCCTCTTCAGCCTCTTCTGTCGTTTCCTCCTGGACGGGCTCTTCCTGCTGATTTTCCTCTGTTTGCGTGCTGTTCTCTTCTGCTTCCGAACTGCTTTCCTCTGTCTGCTCCTGAGAGTCCTCTGTTTCTTCCGCCTCTTCTTGAATCAGGGAAGTTTCAGTAGGAGTTGCTAGCTGCATCGGCTTCATAAAGAGATTCAGCTTTGTTTCTACGCTGTCTGCTTCCGTGCTGCTGTTATCCTTTGCACTGATAATGGTCGAGATTGAACTTGTATCCTCTGGAATTTCATCCGTCGTTTCCTCGTTTGCTTCTTCCGTGCTTTCCTCTGTCTGCTCCTGAGAATCCTGAGTTTCTTCTGTGTCCGGCTTTTCCTCGCTTTCTTCAGAGATCTCTTCCTGGGAGTCTTCCTCTTCCTTGGAAGCTTCCTCCTCTTTCGAACTTTCTGCCTGTTTTTCTTCTTCTTGCTTTTCCAGATCCGCAAGTGTTATATAGGCTGCCTTTTCTTTTGCCAGGTAGTCACTTTCTTCCTGGGTCAGCTCCTTGTCACTGCATATTACAAGAAGGACAGCTTCTTTCTCAGGTGTATTCTCTAAACTGCTTTCTTTTACCTCTTCAGAAGTCTCTTCCTCTGAATCCTCTTCTGCCTTTTCCTTTGCTTCCTTCAGCAGCTTTACTGCTTTTTTCAGGTCTTTTACAGCATGATCACGATCACTTCCGTCTCCATCCTCTGTTCCCTTTTCGCTGTCCCAGTAGATTTTGACCTGTTCTTCTTTGGTTTCCTCTTCAGCGCTTACTGCCGGTTTCTTTTCTGCGTTTTCCGCATTTCCTGCAGCCAAAACCGGCAAAGCAAATGATATGCTCAAAGCTGCTGCCGTAACAATTCCCAATGCTCGTTTTCCTTTTTTTATCATGCCATCCCCCTAAAAAGAAGTAATTATCATAATATCAGAGCTTTCTAAATCACTCAGCCTTTAATTATAACACACTCTTTTTTTCTTTACAATTCCCTGTGCTCTGCTTTCTTGCATCACATCGGAACTTTATTTTGCATAACCCATGGGGTTTTTCTTCTGCCAGTTCCAGGAATCACGGCACATTTCTTCGATTCCGTTTTCTGCCTTAAATCCCAGTACCTCTTCTGCCTTCTTTGGATCACAATAGCAGCAGGCAATATCGCCCGCTCTTCTTGCCTTTATTTCATATGGAATGTCGTGGCCGCAAGCCTTTGAAAATGCCTTTACAATGTCCAGTACACTGTAGCCATGTCCGGTTCCAAGATTAAATACTTCAACACCTTCCTGCTTTTCCATGTGTTTTAAAGCAAGCACATGTCCCCTTGCAAGGTCCATAACATGGATATAATCCCTTACGCCGGTTCCGTCCGGTGTGTCGTAATCATTTCCAAACACTCCAAGCTTTTCCAGTCTCCCTACTGCGACCTGGGCAACATAAGGGAGCAAATTGTTCGGAATTCCCTTTGGATCCTCTCCGATCAATCCGCTTGGATGTGCTCCGATCGGATTAAAGTAGCGAAGAAGAGTAACCTTCCATTCTCCGTCTGCCTTTGCAATATCCGTAAGCATCTGCTCGATCATCCATTTTGTCCATCCATAAGGATTTGTACAAACTCCCTTCGGGCAATTTTCCGTGATGGGGATTTCTGCCGGATCTCCGTAAACTGTTGCAGATGAACTGAAGATAATGTTTTTTACTCCATGCTCTCTCATTACCTGGCACATAAGGAGAGTTCCTTCTATGTTGTTGCGGTAATATTCCAAAGGCTTCTGTACAGACTCTCCGACTGCCTTAAAGCCTGCGAACTGAATTACTGCATCGATTTTTTGCTCTGAAAAGATTTTTTCCAATGCTGCCTGATCACAGATATTTTCTTTGTAAAATACCGGCTTTTTTCCTGTGATCTGTTCGATTCTTTCCAGTGCTGCCTCATTTGAATTTGACAGATCGTCTACGACTACGACCTCAAAATTCTCATTCAGAAGTTCCACACAGGTATGACTTCCAATGTACCCTGCTCCACCTGCTACCAATACCTTCATTTTGCCACCTCACCTTTTTATTTTTTGAATAAAAACGCCTTTGCAACCTGATCTGAGATTTCTTCCCCCTTTAAAAGTTTCAAAAGCTCTATTCCAAAATCCATGGCTGTTCCCGGTCCCATTCCTGTTGTAATGTGTCCGTCTGTAACTACCTTTGCATCCTGAATCAGGGCTTTCGAAAGCTCTGATTCACAGCCCGGATAGCAAATTGCTTTTTTTCCATCTAAAATACCATTTCTTGCAAATACCATAGGTGCTGCACAAATCGCTGCGATTCTCTCTTTTCTTTCATTTCTTTCCTTTAAAAGATTTACCAGCCCCTTATGTGCTCCCAGATTATTTGTTCCCGGCATTCCCCCCGGAAGAATTACAAGCTCGGCATTGCCAAAATCTGCCTCTTCAAACAAAAGATCTGCTTCTATCTTAAAGCCATGAGACCCTGTCACCATTTTTTCACCTGTAACCGATACCAGCTTTACCTCAAGACCGCCTCTTACTAAAAGATCGACCGGTGTGATTGCTTCTGTCTCCTCAAATCCATTTGCCAGAAATTCATAGACCATTTTACATCCTCCTTGATTTATCTGCTGCAGCACGCACAGCCTCTATTACGGTAGAGCGAAATGCTCCCTTCTCCAAAACTGCCACTCCTTCTATTGTGGTGCCGGCTGGTGATGTAACCATGTCTTTTAATTCTCCCGGATGCTTTCCTGTCTCCAGCATCAGCTTTGCACTTCCAAGCACCGTCTGTGCTGCAAAGGCATATGCCTGTTTTCTTGGCATTCCTTCTGCTACTGCCGCATCTGCCAGTGCTTCCATAAACATAAAAACAAAAGCAGGAGCACTTCCGCTGACACCGACTACCGCATCCATCATAGTTTCTTTTACGATTTCTGCTTTTCCAAAGCTTTCAAAAAGCCCTTTTACAAGACTGCTTTCTTCTACGGTAACGCTGTCACTGCAGCAAAGGGCAGACATCCCCTCTCCCACCATTGCCGGTGTATTGGGCATGGTTCGAATCAGCTTCACCTTTTTCCCAAACTGTTCTTCAAGCCAGCTCAGTGTTTTCCCAGGTGCCAATGTTACAACCAGTTTTTTGTCATCAATTTTTTCTTTTATTTCTTGAATCACTTCTTCCATATATACGGGCTTGATTGCCAAAATCAAAACATCTGCCCATTGCGCCACTGCTGCATTATCCTTTTCTGCAGTAATTCCTATCTCTTCCCTAATATAGCGAAGTGTCGCTTCACTTGCCGCAGATGCCATGATTTCTTCTTTTTTTAAGTCTCCTTTTGCAAGGATTCCTCCAATCATAGCTTTGGCCATATTTCCACATCCAATAAATCCAAGTCTCATAACAGCCTCCTTATATATGATGAAAGGACCGGATTCCTTTCTAGAACCCCGGTCCTTAACATTTTACCTTTTATAAAGTTATTTGTATACCTTAATTTTGTCCGAAACCGAAATAATCGTCGCTATATGAGTTGTCACTGTTTCCGTAAGTTCTGCTGTCGGACTGTCCGTTTTCATTGCTGTTGCTGCTGTCGCTGCTATTGCTGCTGTAATTTTCTATGATCTCAGAGGAGGTCAATGTTACATCAATCTGCATTTCCTCGTAGGTTCCGGAATTTGCTCTCATGACAGTCAATGTTACGGTCGTTCCTGCTGCATAATACTGAAGCTGTTCCTTTAAATCGTCGTAGGTTGAAATGTCATAAGAATCAATTTTTGTTATAACATCTCCTTTGAGGATTCCGGCTGCCTCTGCAGGGCCGCCTTCAATTACTTCTGTTACACAGATACCTTCCGGCATGTTATAGCTTTGTGCAATATCGGATGTTACATTCGCACAGGAAATTCCAAGATATCCTGTATTTTCAGAATCTACTTTTTCTCTGGTCGGCAAATTCATAAGTTCCTGTAAGATTGGAAGCGCCTTAGAGATCGGGATTGCATATCCCATTCCTTCTACTGTAGTTGAGGATGAAGAAGAACCTGCCTTCGCCTCATTGATTCCGATCAGCTCACCCTTCATATTCAAAAGAGCACCGCCGCTATTTCCTCCATTGATTGCTGCATCTGTCTGGATCAGTCCGCTAGATGTAATTGATTCTCCGCTGTTGTATGTTGCTGTTACGCTTCTGTCCAAAGCACTGACATATCCGCTGGTTACGGACTGTCCGTATCCCAATGCATTTCCGATAGCAACTACCTGATCACCAAGGCTAAGCTCTGTGGAATCTCCAATGGTTGCTGTTTTGATCTGGGATTTTGTATCATCTGAAATATCTGACAGCTTTACGGACACAACTGCCAGATCGTTGTCTGCATCTGTTCCTTTTACCAGGGCTTCTGCTGTACTTTCATCTACAAAGCCAACGGAAAGAGATGTTGCATTTTCTACTACATGGTAGTTTGTCGCAATCAAAAGTTCTGTATCATTTTCTCCTACAATTACTCCGGTAGCTGCTCCCTCTACTTCGTACTGCTGATTTCCACCGAAGAAGCTTTGCATTTCCTGTACTGAAATTGTTGCAATTGTTACCAGTGACGGCATACAATTTTCTGCTACCTGTGCGACTGTTTCATCTGTACTTGTACTGGTTGTGCTTACTGTACTGTCTGAGCTATCCATTACCTCTTGTACATTCTCCTGAAAATCAGAAGTGGATGAGCTTGATGTTTTTGCAATCGCTGCGGAAGTTGTTGTGTTGTAGATATATCTGTTTCCTACATAATTCACTCCATAAAAGGTTGTTCCGCCAACCAGCCCGATTACAGCTGCCATGACTACGCCAACGCCAAATTTCTTTCCGAGTCCCCATGGCTGTTTCGGCTTTTTCACTGACTTATGAACCTTCGGTCTTTTTTCTTTTTTTCGTTTCGTACCTTCCTGTCCATATGGATTTCTATCGTAATAGTTATAGCTGTATTGTCCATTCGGATTTTGCTCACTCTGATTTGAGTTAAAGCTCTGCGCTCTGTTTTCGAAGTTGTTTACATTGTAGTGATTGTAAGTACCTGACTCACCGGAAGTGGTGCTGCCGTCTGTATCTACAATGTCAGAGTCTGTGTTCTCTGTGCTGTTCTGGTCTGAATTTGTATTCTCATATGGTTTTCTATTTAAATCATCATTATCGTACATAATCGTTCTCGTCCTTTCCTTACCATCATTTCTGATCGCCTTTTCCTTTTTTCTGATGCCTATCATACGGTCTATTTGTGTTTAATATGTGATTTTAAAACATTCTTTTTGTGAAAAGGAGACTTTTTATTTCTTCTAAGCTTTATCCTCCAGCTCTATAATCAGATTGTTCAGCTCTAATGTATTAATATACTTCACACTTTGGGCGATTCCAACGATCAGGCGGATTCCAATGTTTTTGGTTCTGTCTTCATCCTCATGAAGCTGGGAATATTCTTTCGGATTGAATGCTATACAGTCGTCTCGCATAGAAACGGTCCACTTTCTCTCTTCGCAAAATACCCTGATCTGGAAGTGTCCTTTTTTCTTTTTACTGAGAGCATGCTCCACAACATTGTTTCCCATCTCTTCAATTGCAAGAGAAACGCCCATTCTGGTCTGTAGGCTCGCGCCATGTGCCTTACAAAAATCCGAAATTTCTCTGGAGGCCTTCATAACATCTTCCTTCGTTTGAATTTCATATTCCCGGAGATTCTCTTTTGGAATTCCAAATTTTTCATCCAGAAAATCGAAGTCCTTTATCTTCCTTGGAATTGTCCCTTTTTTTACTGCTGCAGCTAAAAAAAGCAATACAAGGACAATAACATCTGTAAGGATATAAGAAAGCCATATTCCATTGATTCCCATTGCAGGACTGAGCAGCAAAGCAGGAATCACCAGAAATACATAGGTGCTTCCCACCGTCAAAAGCTGGGTTATCTTCATTTTACCGATTCCCTGGAAGTAATTTCGGAAACCGCAGTTTATTCCTGCCAGAATCATGCTGATTCCTATGAATTTTGCTCCCATCACTGCCATTTCCAGTGTTTCATTGGAAGAAGAGCTTAAGAAAACAGCTACCACCGGTTTTGCAAAAAGTAAAGCAATTGCTGCAACAATAACATTGTAAATAACTGCGTATTTTATGAAGGCTTTCATGATTTCCTCCAGTCCGCTGCGGTTGCGCTCCGCCGTCATAATGGAGGACATCATAACAGAGGCTGTTCCGATTGCCGATCCCGGAATACAAAGCACATTAAATACAGTATTGACTACTGAATATGCTGCCAGCCCGCTTTCTCCGCTGATTCCTAAAATCAAATGATTCAATGTCATAACCAGTATTGTACGGCAGACCTGCGTAACCGCATAGGGAAGTCCCGTTTGCACAATTTCCGGAATTGCTTTCCATTCCAGCTTTCGAAAGGATATATGAAATACATATTTTTTTCTGGCAAAGTGAATAAAAAGAACCACCAAAGCCATATATACGCTGATGGCGGAAGCTGCACCCATGCCAAACATACCGCCCTTCACAAAGTGAACATTTACCAGATCCAGTGCAATATCACCGATTGTCATTAGAAGTGCACCGATAATCGCACTGTTTCGATCGCTGTCCAGTTGCATGAAGGGAAGTCCAATCAGCAAAAGAATCAGTCCCGGTGCTCCAAGGACGTATCCTCTGATATAGTCTACAGTCTTTGTCGTAAGCTCTGCAGACTTTCCTGCTCCAAGTCCCAATGCTATAGGCTCTGCCAGCACGATCAGCAAAATCATCACTGCAAGAGAAACCACCAGGCCGATAAACATAGCCGCAGACAGATATTTATTTGCTTTTTTGGTATTTCCCTGACCAAGTGCCTTACTGCTGACGGTCTGTGCTCCGGTTGCCAATGTTCCACCAATTGCTGCAAACAAAGTCAAAACAGGCGCAACCAGACCATATGCTCCCATTGCAACTTCTCCCAGGAACTGTCCGATAATGATAGAATCAATCAGCATTCCGACTACAGCCATGAACAAAGCCAGCATCTGCACAATGGCCACTCTTTTAAAAACCTTATCCAGCATTCTTTATCCATCCTTAAACGTTCTTTTTAGCTGGTATTATATCATTTTTTCTCTTTTTGTTACAATCCTCCTTCACATAAAAAAAGGAACCTCAGCATATGAACGCCTTAGTTCCTTTTTCTTTCTTAATAGTAGGGGAAGAGTTTCAATCTATTTTCTCCACTTCTGTCTGGTTTTTCCAGAGTGACCTGTCCGGATGCGGCCCATTCCACTCCTCTTACCAGCATTGTGATGAAATTAAATCTGTCCAGAGCCTCCCAATGTCCGATAGATGTTACAAAGACACGGCCCTTTCCGTATTCGTTGGTCCAGATTACCGGTGTATACTGATTTACCCCTGGCATGTTTTCCAGCTTTCCATCCGGTATGTCTACCGGGTGATGCGGCGGCGGAAATCCCGGAATCTTATAATATTCCACATCGTCATATATAGAGCAAAGCGTATGTACTTTTGCCTGCGGATGGATAATAACCTGTGAAAAAAGATCGTCAAATACATTCATCCACTTCTGGTCGATTCCATTTGTAATCGGGCTGTTTGGATCTGTTACCTCTACATAATGATCATCCTTCGGGCAACGACGACATCCCTTATCCATTGCACAATAACCGCCCAAGAGTTTTCTCCACTCATCCGGCCAGTCTGCATCTACCCAAACAGAGGAATGATAGAAAATAATTCCCTTTCCCTTTGCTACGAAATCGTAAATTGCTGCCTCTGTTCTTTCTCCGAAACGGCGAGCCTTTTCCGTAGGAAAGCTTTTTCCATCGTAATCAATAAAGATTGCATCGTAGGGCTCCAGATACTCTGGTGTAATGTTGCGAAGTTCTTCTGTCAGCACTACATTGAAGCGGCCGGTTGCTTCCATTAACTCCCGAAGTCTTTCGCACATTTTCCTTCCCTGGTGTTCAACCGTAATCAGACCTCCCACCAATAAAACATTTAATTTCTCCATACTCTTACTCCTTTCTAAAGCAAGAACCTTCTACGCTGAAGGTTATCACTCATAGAAAGTTTCTGCAATTTGACTTATGCCGTTTTGGAGCGGAAATTTGTCACAGCTCACACCAGGAAAAAAGGTCTTCTTCCTTTTCTTTGAGCTCAATTACCCCATAACTTCCGCCTCGAATGCTTCCCGGATTAAATAAAACGATTCCGTCTTTTTTCGATAAATGCCTTTTATGAGTATGACCAAAAAGTGCTGCCTGACACTTTTTTTCTTTCGCCTCCTGCAAAAGATCTGAAAGGCCATACTTTACATTCTGAAGATATCCATGGCTGATCAAAACTCTTTTTTCTTCAAACAATCCCGTCAGGGTTTCTGCCAGATTACTGTAAAGGTCACAATTGCCCCGAACCTCATAGATGTCTTTCACGTGACTTCCATAAGGGAAAATGTCGCATTCTGCCAAAGCTTCTTCAAAATCCCGCTCTCCATCTCCCAGAAAAATAATTGCTTTTGCATCCGGATGTGTTTTGATTGCTTCTGTTATTTTTTCTTCTGCCCCGTGTGAATCCGACATAACCAATATTTTCATTTTTCTCTCCTTATAAGCCATTAAGGCACATTCTGCCGATTTTATCTTTTTGTAAAATTTGTTTTTATTCGTCAGACGTTCCTAAAAAACATTCTTTCCCATGGGAATAAATTACCCCAACCGCCTGAAGGTAAGCATAGATCGTAGTACTTCCTACGAATTTCATACCCTGTTTTTTTAAATCTTTGGATAGTTCATCTGACAGCTTTGAGCTTGTTTTTCCGGTCTCATGAATTACTTTTCCATTCGTCCATTGCCAAAGATACTCAGAAAAACTGCCGTATTCTTCCTGAATCTTTTGAAAGGCTTTTGCATTTGTTACAGCTGCCTGTATTTTCAGCCGATTTCGTATAATGTCTGGATTGTTTCTTAATTCTTCCAGCTTTTTTTCATCATAATTGCAAATTGTTTTTAAATCAAAGCCATCAAAGGCTTTCACAAATGCATCTCTTTTATTCAGCACGCATTCCCAGGATAATCCGGCCTGAAAACATTCTAAAATCAGCATTTCAAATAGCTTATGATCGTTTCTCACCGGGATACCCCATTCTTCATCGTGGTAACGAATGTATCGTCCATTTTTCGGATTTGCCCAACAGCATCGTCTTTTTCCATCTGTCCATTCCATTGGTTTTATCCCTCCTTCCTGCGAATGCAAGTTCTGAACCTCGCCTTCGCTTTCGCTTCGGCTTGGTCATCTCTTGCATTCCTATGAATTGCAGTATACAAAAAGAGCCTTGCAAGCAAGCTTGCAGGCTCCTTTGTATACTGCAATTCGCAGTAATCCTTATCTCTTTGAAAACTGTGGTGCACGACGTGCGGCCTTGAGACCGTATTTCTTACGCTCTTTCATACGTGGATCACGTGTAAGGTATCCAGCGACTTTCAGAGTAGGACGATACTCAGCATCTGCCTGAAGAAGTGCACGTGCGATTCCGTGACGAACTGCTCCAGCCTGTCCTGTGTATCCGCCGCCTCTTACGGTTACGATAACGTCGAACTTGTCAGCTGTCTGTGTAGCAACAAGTGGCTGACGAACGATAACCTTCAGAGTCTCAAGTCCGAAATACTCATCGATTGTTCTTTTGTTGATTGTGATATTTCCAGTACCAGGTACTAAATATACTCTGGCGATCGCTTTTTTTCTTCTACCTGTTCCGTAGTATCTTGCACTTGCCATTATTTTATCCCTCCCTTAATTAAAATGTAAGAGCTTCCGGTTTCTGCGCTGCATGAGGATGCTCAGCACCGGTGTATACATGAAGCTTTGTAGCCATTGATCTTCCGAGAGGTCCCTTTGGAAGCATTCCGATAACAGCATGCTCAATAACCTTCTCCGGTTTCTTAGCTAACATTTCTTTTAAGGTTGCCTCTTTAAAGCCACCAACATAATCAGAATGGCTGTAATACATCTTCTGATCAAGCTTTCTTCCGGTAACTTTAATCTTCTCTGCATTTACTACGATAACATAATCACCGGTATCAGCGTGTGGTGTGAACTCCGGTTTGTTTTTGCCTCTTAATACTTTAGCAACTTCTGATGCAAGACGTCCTAATGTGCATCCTGCAGCATCAACTACATACCATTTTCTCTCGATCTTGTCAGGATTAGGCATATATGTGTTCATGATTGAACCTCCTTAAGTCTAATTGCGTATACTCTTCTGTCTGCAGATCCTGTCTGCTGCAACACTCAATCACTGTCCGTATGACCTTGCATTGCTATCTGAACATCATCGCCGGGGCTTTGGCTTTGATATTTCTTACTTTTGCGTGCTTTCACGCACACTCGAACATTATATTGTAAGAGCTTGCATCTGTCAACATAATTTTTTGCTTTTTTTCTGTTACTGCAGCTTATTTCCGCACTTTGTACAGAATGCTGCCCCTACTCTGATCTGTGCTCCACACTGAGGACAAAGCTGCTGTTCTTCTGTATTTGCCGTAGTTGCCGCATCTGCTGTATTTTCAACATTCTCTGCATATCCGATATTTTCTGCAGCAGGTGTTTCCTCCTGTGCATTTGGAATCACATAAGGTGCTGGCTCTGCAGGAGCTTCCGGTACCTGCGCCGGCTGTCCGCAGAAATTGCAGAATTTAGATTCCTTAGCGATTTCCCGGCCGCAGCTTCTACAAAGAATTTTTCCCGGCATCGGTTTATTGGGAACCGGCTCTTCCATTTTGTTTCCGCAATTTGTACAGAAAACGCAGTCTCTTTCTACATCAGCTCCGCATCTTGGGCAAATTCTGATTCCGTTCAGGTTACGAAGCTCCTGCTGCGCATCTGCAATCACTTTTTTTATCTGCTCAATTCTTTCAAAATAAGCTTTGTATTCTTCCGGTACTTCTTTTCCTTTCTCCTGATAAAACTTTTCTCCAAGATCTGCAAAGGTCTGCTTTAAATCCTTTTTTGCAATGTCAATTTTTCCATTTAAAGAAATGCTTCCGGACAAATTGGTTGCACCCTGCTTTACCTGACTTCCAAGGTTCGTTGCCCCCTGTTTTACATTACTTCCAAATCGGCTGAGCTTGCTTCCAAAATCCTCAAACATAATTCTACCTCCGTCTGTTCGCTGAATTTATATTTTGTGCTTCTTATACTTCTTCTTTCTTTACTCTTTGCATCAAATCCATAACCGCACTGGAAGCTGATTTTCCTTCAAATAGAATTCCGTTCACTGCAGTAACGATAGGCATTTCTACATTGTATTTTTTTGCCAGCTTCATTGCTCCCTTTGCACTGTAAACACCTTCTACAACCATATGAACCTCGTCCATAGCCTCCTGCATGGAGTATCCTTGACCCATCAGGAAGCCTGCTTTTCTATTTCGGCTATGCACGCTTGCACAAGTCACTACCAAATCACCGATTCCGGAAAGTCCGCTGAAGGTGCTGGCCTTTGCTCCCATGGCTACACCAAGTCTTGAAATCTCAGCAATTCCCCTTGTGATCAGGGCTGCTTTTGTATTGTCTCCGTAACCCAGTCCGTCTGCGATTCCTGCTGCCAATGCAATTACATTTTTCAAAGCAGCTCCGATTTCCATTCCCAGCATATCCAAAGATGTGTAAACCCGGAAAACCGGACTCATAAAAAGATTCTGTATGTATTCGGCTGTCTTTAAATCGTGAGCTCCTGCAACAATCGTGGTGGGCAGTCCCTTTCCAACCTCTTCTGCATGTGTCGGTCCACTAAGAACAGCTACATTTGCCTGTGGTATTTCTTCCTCAATTAATTCCGTCATGATTTTAAGTGAGGACTCTTCGATTCCTTTTGCTACATCTACAATGATCTGTCCATCCTCAACAAATTCCTTCATTTTCCCGGAAGTAGATCTTACCACCGTTGAAGGAACTGCCAAGATTAAAAGATCTTTGTCCTTTACTGCTTCTTTCAGATCCGTTGTGAAGCTGACGGAATCCGGCAAAATAACACCCGGAAGCTTATCTTTATTTTCATGATGCTCTCGGAACATGTCACACTCTTCCTGCCTAAATGACCAAAGTGTTACATGGTGGCCGTTGTTGCATAAAAGCCATGCAAGAGCTGTTCCCCAGCTTCCTGAGCCGATTACACCTACCTTTGCCATAAAGTTTCCTCCTAATCGTTAAAACAGTTTGTTTTCTTTTCCTGTGACAAGTCTTTTTATATTGCTTCTGTGCAGCCAATACGCAAGTGCTGTTAAGATGGCTGTAACAATATACATTTCCATCAATGCCTCCTGAGGCATGTTGTATGCCCCCATCTGTCCCAAAATAATCTGGCCGATCAGAAAGCTTGCAGAAACAGCCAAAGAACCAAGTGATACATAATGAGTAATCAGGATTGGCACAAAAAAGCAGATCACTCCGACTACAATCAGTCTCCAATCAAGAAAGGCAATGATCATACCGCAAGTTGCTGCAATTCCCTTTCCACCTTTGAATTTCAGATAGAACGGGAAATCATGTCCAAGAACCACACCCGCTGCAGTATATACTCCCAGGAGACGTACAATTTCTAAGTCACGATATACATAGCGCATAATCAAAACAATGATCAGGCATTTGAAAAGGTCTGTCACCATTGTGATCATTCCTTTCTTCCAGCCCATTGTTCTTATGGCATTTGTTGTTCCGGCATTTCCGCTTCCCTGCTTACGAATGTCTATACCCTGAATCTTGCCTAATATATAGGATGTCTGTATCAGTCCAAAGCAATAGCCAACGACTAAACAAATAAGTCGTTCCATAGTTTCCTCCATACAATTACTTATTTTTCACTTCTCTCCCTGACAATAAATTTCAGAGAAGTTCCCTTAAATCCAAATGCATCACGTATTCTGTTTTCCAGATATCTGACATAGGAAAAATGCATCAGTTTTTTATCGTTTACAAAGATTACAAATGTCGGTGGCTTCACCGATACCTGTGTTACATAGAAAATTTTCAGTCTCTTTCCTTTATCGGTCGGCGGCTGCTGCATTGCTACTGCCTCTGTAACAATTTCATTCAGCACACCCGTGGCGATACGAAGGGTCTGATTTTCCAAAATCACGTCGATCATATCGAAAAGTCTTGGCAGTCTCTGTCCTGTTAAGGCTGAAATATAAGTAATTTCTGCATAAGGTGCAAAGGAAAGTACTTTTCTTATATCTGCAGCATACTTATTTACAGTTTTGTCATTTTTCTCGATCCCGTCCCATTTGTTTACGGCAATCAGTATGCCCTTTCCCTGGTCGTGGGCAATACCGCATATTTTGGCATCCTGCTCTGTGACTCCTTCAATTGCATCGATTACCACAATCACCACATCACAGCGCTCCACTGCTGTTACGGTACGGATAATGCTGTAGCGTTCCAGATCTTCTTTGATCTTACTTCTCTTTCGAAGACCTGCCGTATCAATAAAGACATATTCTCTTCCGTTGTGCTGGATTCTTGTATCGATGGCATCTCTTGTTGTGCCTGCTATATTGGATACGATCACACGGTTTTCTCCAAGCAGACGATTTATAATAGAAGATTTTCCTACATTTGGCTTTCCGACGATTGCAATACGAGGTGTATCATCCTCCTCGTCCTGTCCAAGCTGCTTTGGAAAATATTTCATTACTTCATCCAGAAGATCACCCAGTCCCTGCTTTCCTTCTGCAGATACCGGAATCGGATCACCGATTCCAAGATTGTAAAATTCATAGACATCCATCTGCTGATTCTGGAAATTGTCCACCTTATTGACAGCCAGAACCACAGGCTTGCTGCTTCTTCGGAGCATATCTGCAACCTTGGAGTCCGAATCTACCAGTCCCTGTCTGACATCTGTCATGAATATGATAACGTCTGCCGTATCGATGGCAATCTGAGCCTGATCCCGCATTCTGCTTAAAATAATATCTGAACTTTCCGGCTCAATACCACCGGTATCGATCAGGGTGAAATTGCGGTCCAGCCAGCTGACGTCTGCATAGATTCTGTCTCTGGTCACTCCCGGGGTGTCTTTTACAATTGATATTCTTTCCCCTGCAAGGGAATTAAATAATGTAGATTTTCCTACGTTAGGTCTTCCCACAATAGCTACAATCGGTTTGCTCATATATTTGTCTCCTTCTGTTTATCGGAACATCCTTTTCTTCTATAATTGCCCTGCAAAAGGCTTCTCCAATGTTGTCAACTACCCGGATTGCTACTCCGAGACACTTTTCCACATCTTCTATTGTATAATCGTCTAAAAATACTTTTTCTCCGGCCCGGAGCATATTGATCGGGATCAGAAGTCTGCTTCCCAGTTCCTTTTTCTTCAGCTGCTTCATAAGATCCTGTCCTGTGATAAGGCCGGATACAGTGATCTTTTCTCCAAAAAAATCGTTGCGGATCACATATACCCTTGTGTGGATATTCGGGAATTTCTTCTTTATCTTTAAACATAGTTTTTCAATAAAGGGGCCTGCGGATTTTCCACTTGCTATTGCCATTTCCTCACTTCTGTCATCTCCCGGTATTCCTTCCAGGTACTGATCCACTTCTGTTTCCAGAAGCCGCATCATGCCTACTCCGTTTTCCAGCTGGATATAGCCGTCGTATTCTTCATCTGCCGGCATTTCTCTTCCTGCCTGCAGGTACCATTCGTCAGAGGCATAGACAAAATTGACTCCAAATTCTTTTTTCAGTTTTTTTTGCCATCCTTCAATCTGATCCAGAACCCGATTGGAATCTTCCTTCGAAAAGCTTTCTAAAGGGTAGAGATTTTCCCGAAATTTTGTCAGACCCACCGGAACAACGGACACGCTTCTTAAAGAAGGATACAGTCCGGATAACACTTCAATGGAATAATCCAGCTCTGCTCCGTCATTCAGATTTTTGCAAAGAACGATCTGACCGTTCATTTCAATCCCTGCGTCTGCCAGCTTCTGAACCTTTTCCAAAATGTCACCTGCAAAACGATTGTTGAGCATTTTGCAGCGTAAGTCTGGATTCATGGTTTGGAATGATACATTTATGGGGGACATATTGTACCGGATGATCCGATCCAGATCCTCCATTGACATATTGGTAAGGGTAACATAGTTTCCCTGGAGAAAGGACAATCTTGAATCATCGTCCTTAAAGTAAAGCGTTTCCCGCATTCCAGGAGGCATCTGGTCTATAAAGCAGAAGACACATTTGTTGTGACAGCTGCGATAATCGTCCATAATGCCGGACTCGAATTCCAGTCCCAGATCTTCACTTTCCTCTTTTTCGATTTCCAGAAGCCATTCTTCTCCGGATGGCTTTTGAATTGCAATTTCTATATATTCATCCTGGGTAAGAAACATATAGTCGAAGATATCCTGTATTGGCTGTCCGTTGACAGACAGAAGCAGATCTCCGGCTTCTATTTCCATTTCCTCTGCTATGCTGTTTTCCTGAACTGCTGTGATTTTTCTGGCTGTATTTTTCATTTCATCCTCCACCCACTGATACTAAATCATACCAAGTATACAGGAAAAAAGCAAGAAAGTCCTCCTTTCTGTACTGCTCTGATTTGCCTGTCTATCCGTATTTTTTTATTCCACAGTTCTAAAGTAATTATCCTGTAAAAAATCTTTGACACTTTTTTGACCTTTGGAAATAGTTTTATTGACATGCTTTAAGCTATCATGATATAAAATAATGTGTGTGTCTAAAATACCATTCAGGTATAAATAAGAAATGCTATATATTCAGCCACGGAGGAAATTATGTCAATACTAGATACTATGGTCAACGCCATACCGGTTGCTCCCTTAAAGCTCTGTGCTTTGCCGGGCTGCGAAGAAAGAGCTCAACAGATTGATTCTTATCTTCACGACCTGCAGACGCGCCTGCTTGCTCAGAAAAGTTCTTCTGAAATAAATTTTAACTACAATACAGATTCCTTTCTTATCGATTGTGAATGCCCGCGTTTCGGAAGCGGAGAAGCAAAGGGTATCCTGAAGCAATCTGTTCGCGGAGCAGATTTATATCTTCTTGTAGATGTTTGCAATCACAGTGTAACCTACAAAATGCAAGGATTTGAAAATCGACTTTCCCCGGATGATCACTATCAGAATCTGAAGCGCATCATTGCTGCAACCAATGGAAAAGCCCATAGAATCAATGTTATTATGCCTTTCCTTTACGAAAGCCGTCAGCACAAGCGCTCCGGCCGTGAATCCTTAGACAGTGCACTTGCTCTTCGTGAGCTTACCGATATGGGTGTATCCAATATCATTACCTTTGATACACACGATCCGCGAATTGTGAATGCGATTCCCCTTTCCGGATTCGACAATTTCTATCCCTCTTATCAGTTCCTGCAGGCTCTGTTTGCAAAGGTTCCGGATCTCATTGTAGATCCTCAGCACCTTATGACCATCAGCCCGGATGAGGGAGCTATGTCCAGAGCTAAGTTCTTTGCAAATATTCTTGGCGTAGATATGGGTATGTTCTACAAACGTCGTGATTATTCAAAGGTAGTAAACGGAAAGAATCCAATTGTAGCACATGAATATCTTGGTGCTTCCCTTGAGGGAAAGGATGCCATCATTGTTGATGACATGATTGCCAGCGGTGAAAGCATGATGCATGTTGCCGAAAGAGTAAAAGAACGCGGAGCAAAGAGAGTGTTTGTATGCACTACCTTCGGTCTCTTTACAGAAGGTCTTGATTCCTTCGATAAATACTACGAAAAAGGCACCATCGATCTGATCATTACCACAGATCTGACCTATCAGAATCCGGATCTTTTTAAGCATCCATGGTATGCATCTGCTCATCTGAACAAATATATTGCGAATATCATGTATGCAATGAATCATGATGTTTCTTTGGAACCCATTATTGATAACTCCGCAAAGATCAACGGTCTTTTAAAGGAGTATACCAATCATCAGCTTTAAAAAATAACAAAAAAAGGATCGAGGGCAGGTAAGTCCACGATCCTTTTTTCGTCCATCATGCCATTGTCAATGAGGTCAAGGTTACCGTAACAATGGAAAGCACAGTAGAAATAAATATACCGGAGGATAAAATGTCTGTATCCAGCTCATATTGTGTTGCGATCATCAGCGGCATATTTCCAACCGGCATTGCCAAAAGCAGAATCAGGGTGCTTGTCATAAGACTCATATCCATGCACCTTGTTAAAACGATTCCGGCAACTATAGGGAATATTAAAAATCTGGCTCCCCACAAAATAAAGATCCGATAATTTCCAACCAGCTTCTTCAAAGGAATCTTTGCCAAGGATACACCCAGAACGATCATGGCCATAAAGGTCGTTGCCTTTCCTCCGGCTGTAATAACATCTTCTATTACGGCTGGAAAACGAAGTCTGTACCAGAAAATAAAAACACAAAGAATGCTGGATATGGTCCCGACATTTATAAATGTCTTCCAGCTGACCTTGTAGTTTATGTTTTCGATTCCGGAAAACATGACCGTATATCCGTGTGTGTAGAAAAAGATATTGTAGATGATATTGTAGATGGCAACGTATACCACTGCCTCGCTTCCAAGCACAGCGGATGCAAGAGGGATTCCGATGAATCCAACATTCGTATACATAACCTGCATAATATAATATCTTCTGTTTTCCTTCTTGTCTGCCAGCACATTCGCCAAGAGATGTCCAAAAGCAGTAAGGATCAAATATAAAATCAAATACAAAAGCAGGGCACTTAAAATGTCCTTATGGGTAACCTGAAGGTCATCTCTGAAGGCACTGCTGATATTAAGAGCAGGGTTTGTGATATTTACCACCAGAAAAGACATACTTCTGGAGCCGGCATCTGTAATCCAGCCTTTTTTATATACACCGTAACCAATTGCTACGAGTATCAGTATAACCAGCATTTGCTGAAATACGATTGTTCCACTCATTTTCTGTCACCTGATCACACCTGATATCTTTCCTTTGAAATTTTCACAATGCAATCATACAGGTCAGAAGGCTGCTGGGCTATTGCATCTGACTCATCCAGCTCTCCTTCCACACAAAAGCCATAGGCACAACCAATAAAAGGAACCTTTCCTGCCTTTGCACACTCCAGATCCGGATATCTGTCTCCCACCATAATGGCTTCCTTTCCTCTTTCCTGTAAAATAATCTTGATGATTTCTGACTTTGGCAGGAAATTGTAGCTTTCCGCATCATATATTTTGTCCAGCCATCTGTCTGTTTGGAAATGCTCCCGGTAAAAGCCTGCCAGCTTTTTTTCGCAAT
Organism: bacterium; assembly: GCA_963624695.1. Taxonomy (GTDB): domain Bacteria; phylum Bacillota; class Clostridia; order Lachnospirales; family Lachnospiraceae; genus Alectryocaccobium. Next base: position 4,940 of record CAVFRH010000058.1, on the reverse strand, counting down.
TTGTCAGCATTACCATAGAATATCCTTCCGACTTTAACCTGTCTAATGTTTCCGGAATTCCGGGAAACCATCTGGCAGTTCCCTTTGCGAGCTCTTTTTTTACTTCTTCATTCATAACATCAGCAGATTTGTGAACCAGTTCTTCCGGTATATCCTTAGAAAAGGATTCCCATATTTCAAAGCTGTTCAGTCCCAAAAAAGAAGCGATCCTTGCATCGCTTATTTCCGGGATGTCCTCATATCCCTGTTTCCGAAGCCAGTCTATGGCTCTTCGCATAGCCGGTCCGAATATAATCATGGAATCATGCAATGTTCCATCGTGATCAAAGATCAATAAAGGTTTCTTTTTCATAATATTCTCCTTTGCTTTTTCTCGAAAAGAAGCTGTCGCATTATACACTGTTGTGGTTTTGTGCGGCAGCCCCTTCTTCAGTTTTTTATAAATTCTTCTTCCAGAAATTTTTTCTGTAAATTTGTCAGGACATCTTTACTTTGCAGCTTTTCGCATTTTTTCCGAAGCAGAGTCAGTCTCTGATGATATCCACGAACCTCTTCTTCGTACTTTTTCACATTAGGATACTCAAGCCATTTTGCGATTCGTATTTTTACACTACCCCTTTTACTGCACTCGCCTTCCTGCAGAAAATAAGAAAAGCTTCCATCCTCATGGTAGATTCTGGCCAGCGGAAACATTCGGCAGATCCCCGGCCGGATGCTGTGAATGCTGCACCTTCCCTCTTCATTTAGGAAAAGGCATTCCTCTCTGTCTGCTTTTACAGGCAGATGCGGAAGAACAATGCCGTCTATAACAGAAAGAGAGATCAGCCCCTGCTGCAGCAGACCTTCAAAGGAATATCCTAGACCTTCCTTTAAGAGCTTTACATCTACGGAATCCAAAAGGATTACGGACCCTCTGTTTTTACAGCAATCCGAGCATCCCTTACATTCATCACAGCCGATTTTTGCCAGATCCGTGGATTTCATCAGCCTTTCTTTTGCAATCAGGTTTTCATCTATCTGACGAATCATTTCATTCTCCGTAGCTTTCCTGCAGCTTCTTGATGGTTGTATTGCTTAAAACAAGGTTTACACCCATAGGATTTATTACTGCTCCCTTGCTCTGGGTTGTAAATTGTTTTATGTCACTGTATTTTACGGTAAGCATGCTCATCTTCATTTCTTTGTTCTTAACCTGGAATTTCTGAAACTCTGAAAAATCAGAGAAGCAAGGAACAAAGGTATCTCCATTTTGAAGCTTGATAAAGGGAAGTTTAAACTTCGGATGCTCCTTGTCCAGCTTTCCGCCATTTTCTGTAAGATCAATTCCAATGATATAACGGGAACGGAAAAGATTCACTGACATTTCCTCTTCCATCTGATGCAGCTGAATTCTTTCTTCCTGTGTGCGCTCTACATCTTTTCTACGAACATCCTGAAGAAAATAAGCAACGGTCAGCTGAAGATCCGGATTCATTTTCGGCACCTTTTCATTTTTCAGCTTTTCAATATCCGGCTTTGGAGCCAGTTCTTCCAGCTGAACCCGAACTGCTTCGGTATCTTTGTAAACAAGTGCATTTATGCCATATGCATACAGGCTAGTGATAAAAGGCATAATATGCTGCTTCGGTATTTTTCCGATACCGAGGATCATCTTTTTCTCTTCTTTATATTTGTCAAGCATTTCCTTGGCATCTTCTTCATGTGCAAATGCAAATGCTTGATCGTCAAAGGTTTCCGGATTGCACTCAATATAAGGAATCTTTGTTGCTTTACAAAAAATAAGACATAATTCATCCAGCTTCTGGATTTTTTTCGCAATTAAATTATTAATGGCCATAGTCCACCCTCACAATACAAAATTTCAAAATTCATTATAACACGATTTATTCTAAGGTAAAAGAGGCTTTCTAGCCGCAATAGAGAAATGCATTCTCATAATGCCGGATTTCTCCTGCATCGATTGCGATAACATCGAAACGGCAGCAGGCATTTTCTAAAATATTTTTTTGAAGACAATAATATCCGGCCGTTTTCGAAATTTTTCTTTGTTTTTGATAATTTACCGCCTCTTCCGGATAACCGCTTTCCAAATTTTTCCTGTATTTTACCTCCACAAAAACAAGATACTCCCGATCCAATGCGATAATGTCTATTTCCCCGAATTTGCATTGATAATTTCTTTTCAAAATCAGATATCCCTTGTCCTGTAAAAAATCAACCGCTCTTTGTTCAAATTCTTTTCCGATACTGCGTTTGTTCAATCCATCTTCCCTTCTCTTTTAAACGAAATGTGTAATAAAGGTTTTTCTGTGGATCGGACACGGTCCGTATTTTTTGATGGCCGCAATATGGGCTGCTGCACCGTAGCCCTTGTGTCCTGCAAAACCGTATTCCGGATAAATGGCATCGTAAGCCTCCATAAGCCGGTCCCTTGTCACCTTTGCAATGATGCTGGCCGCCGCAATGGACTGACTCTTGGCATCTCCCTTTATAATTGGAACCTGAGGCAGAAGGATATCCGGTATGGTTACTGCGTCATTTAATAAAATCTGCGGAGCAGTCTTTAAAGAGGCAATTGCTGCGCGCATTGCTTCATAGGTTGCCTGCAGAATATTGATCTCGTCGATCCGTTTGTGATCTGCTATGCCTACTCCTACTGCCACTGCCTTCTCCATGATTTCATCGTATAGCTCGTCACGTTTTTTTGCCGAAAGTTTTTTTGAATCATTGATATACATAATGCGGCAGTCCTTTGGCAAAATGACAGCTCCCGCCACCACCGGTCCTGCCAGTGGGCCTCTTCCTGCCTCATCGATTCCGCAAATCAAATCGTAGGAGGCATATTTTTTCTCATAGAAGCACATGTCTTCTACTCTCTTTTTTTCCGTCTCTTCCTTTTCTTCTTTTTTCTGCAGTTTTAAAAGCAGGTTCTGAACGCCCTTTCTGTCATCTTCCCTATATGTGGAAAACAGGGCCAGGCGCTCTGCCCTGTCCCTGCAATTTAAAATTTCCGCTTCTATTTCTTTTATGGATTTTTTCACTTTTCCTCTCCCTGTGCAAATTCAAGTGTAATCCTTCCAAGCTTTGCACTTCTGAAATCATCTAAAAGCAGCAAAGCCGCCTTTTCATAAGAGACCTCATTTCCTTTTACAAGGCATCCTCTCTTTTCTCCTATCTTGTATAAGATCTGAGCAGCACTTCCCTCTTCTTCGATTTCATAGCGCTGTGCCAATACTCCCGGATAGGATTTGCGGAGAAATTCGATCAGTTCCACTGCCAATTCTTCTATATTAAGGATTGCATCATTTACAGATCCGATAAAGGCAAGCCGCAGGCCAACCTGTGGATCATCAAATTTTCCCCAAAGGACGCCCGGTGTATCTAAAAGCTGTATGTCTTTGTCCAGACGTACCCATTGTTTTCCCTTTGTAACACCCGGCTTATTGCCGGTTTTTGCAACTGCCTTTCCTGCATAAGAATTAATAAAGGTAGATTTTCCTACATTTGGAATTCCCACTACCATAGCCCTTACAGGTCTGTTCTTAATTCCTCTTTTTGCATCTCTTTCAATCTTTTCTTTGCAAATTTCTCTTACCATTGTACTGATGGCTTTCAGAGATGTTTTCTTTCTGGAATCAACCAAAAGACACGGGGTATTGTGTTCTTTAAAATACTCCTGCCATTTTCTGTTTTCTCTTTCGTCGGCTATATCCGATTTATTTAAAAGCACCAGGCGGGATTTATTTTTTCCCATTTCTGCAAGATCAGGATTTCTTGACGAAAGCGGAATTCTGGCATCTGCCAATTCGATGATCAGATCTACCAGCTTTATGTCTTCCTGCATCTGTCTTTTTGCCTTGGTCATATGACCCGGATACCATTGTATCTCCATATTTTTCACCCCATAAATCCAAACTGGTCAAAGGGACTGTATCTGAACCACAACTTTCCTATGATATTTTCCCTCTGTACTAATCCGATATTCGGATATCTGCTGTCTTCGCTGCTGTTTCTGTTGTCGCCTAGAACAAAGTATTCTGCCGTTCCCAGCTCCACTGTTTCCTCTGCCGTTCCCGGATTGACAATTGTTTCGAAGTTATTTTCTTCTTCATAGACTGTTCCATCAATGTAGATCTGTCCATCCCGGATCTGAATGGTCTCTCCCGGCAGTCCGATCACCCTTTTGATCTGTAATGTCTCCTCTTCCTCGGATCCTGTTCGAAAAACAATAATATCCCCCCTGCTGGGTGAAGAAAGCTTGTAAGCTGCCGTGTTCATTAAAATCTTATCTCCACTTGAAAGAGTCGGTTCCATAGAATCATCTGAAACCACCACTCTTTGGCCAAGGGAGGACACACATATATAAGCCAGAAAAACTGCAATTGCGATTTGCAGTATCCAAATAAAAATCTTTCGGATTCTGGCCTGCCAAAAATAATCTTTTACATACCTTGGACGAAATCCTGTCATACTCTATCCCCTGAAAGCAGTGCTGTACATTTGCCATTTTCCGTATAAGAAAGGCTCCTTACTTACGTATAGGAGCCCCGAACTTTTCATTATTTTACTTCTTTTACTCTGGCAGCTTTACCAACTCTGTCTCTTAAGTAGAAGAGTTTTGCACGTCTTACTTTACCATGACGAACAATTTCTACTTTCTCAACATTTGGGGAATGCAGTGGCCATGTTTTCTCAACGCCTACGCCGTTAGAACTCTTACGAACAGTGAAGGTCTCTCTTGAGCTTCCGCCCTGCTTTTTAATAACGATTCCTTCAAAAATCTGAATTCTTTCTCTGTTTCCCTCTTTGATCTTGCCGTATACTTTAACAGTATCGCCGACACGAACAACTGGTGGCTCTGCTTTCAGCTGAGCTGCTTCGATGTTTTTAATAATTTCGTTCATCTCTATCTCTCCTTAAAATAAGTGTATGTTCTTACC